>CAYZLP010000500.1:0-4455 GCA_964478635.1 uncultured Caldilineaceae bacterium | reverse complement strand
GGGCAAGGATGCCCCGCCCTACGAAAACTGTAGTCTCGTAATGTCTTTAGTTGAGTCGCCGCAAAGACTTTCTGCAGAGGTTGACGTTGCATATTGTGAGGAGCAGACCTGTGAAATCATTTCGGTATAGCGCGTTCGCCCTGCTGCTCGCTGCAGTCAGCCTCGCAATCGTTCTGGGCGCCTTTTCGCAAGGCGATGCCTTGGCCGCGCAGGCACGCGGCGGCCAAGCATCTTATGCCATACTGTACACGGCCGATGCCCTACCTGCGGGTGGTGTGCCTATTACGTCTCCGAAAATGACGTTGCGCCAGCAGAGCGGCAGCGGGTCCGGCAGCGCCCTCTTTGCCGTGCGGCCCGGCTGGGTCGACCTCGAATCGCGCAATTCCTTTGCCAATGCATTGGGCGATCTGGACAATGACGGCGATCTGGATATGGTTGTCGGCACAGGCGCCGGACGCCAGGGGATCCGGATCTTCGTCAATCAGGACGGCCGGCTGGTACGGCTGCCCTTGTTCGATGACGGACCCATGACCGATGCACGCGACGTGGCGCTGGCTGACCTGGATCGGGACGGAAAACTGGATCTGCTCGTGACGATTGCCCTCCCCGATGGCCCCGCCGACGGCGTGGTGGACCCGCCGATCCTGGTCTATCGAAACATGACGGGAGCTGACGGAAATCTGAGGTTTGAACAGGTCGCGCGACCGCTGTTGCTGCCGTCTGCCTCTATGCTGTCCGATCCGGGCGATCTGGCCGGACGCGGTGTGTTGGCGGTGGGCGATCTCGACGGCGACGCTTGGCTGGATATCATATTTGGAACCAAGGCGGGCATGCGCGTTTTCTACAGCGCAGGCGACGAGACCCAAATCCAATTCGCGCCCCAGTCTGCAACTTCATCTTGCAGCGCCGCGGAGAATGAAAGCGAACTGGGGGACATCGAATTGGGCAATCTGCACCAGAGCTTCCACGCCAGTGCCAGCCTGGCCGACATGGACGATGACGGCGATCTCGATCTTGCCCTGGGCTCAGAATTCACCATTTCCCTCTGGCGCAATGACGATGGCTGCCTGACCCGGGTAGATGAGATTTTCCTCGATCAAACGCTCCGGGAAATCGCCTGGGGCGACATGAACGGCGATGGTCTTCCCGATTTGGCCGTCGGTATCCGCAACGGCTTTAACCGGGTGCTCATCAACGCCAACGGCACGCTGCCGTCGGTCTGTGACGGGACGACGGCAGCCGGCTGCTGGATGGCCGATCGCGCGGCCGAAACCTTTTCGATCAGTTGGGGCGATGCGGATGGAGACGGCGATCTGGACCTGGCCGTAGGCAATCGGGGCGACGAACCCAACATGGTCTATTTGAATGAAGGAGGCCTGCTGGCCGCCACGCCCGCATGGCAAGATAGCGTCACCCACGAAACCTATCAGGTGAAGTGGGGCGACATGGACAACGACGGCGACCTGGAACTGGTTGCCGCCATCTACGCCGAACCCGATCTCTACTACACAAATCTCAGCGGTTCTTTTGCTACCGATACCACCCATCTGCTCGCCGACCCCAACCTGCCCGGGCTGCTGGCCCAGGATATTGCCCTGGGCGACTACGACGGCGACAACGATTTGGATCTGGCCGTTGCCTACGCCGTCAATACAGGCTGCAATCCCGTCTACGGCTTCGACCAGGACAGAGATGCAATTCAGAATGCCGCATCCCTGGATTGCTGGAGTGGTGCGGCAAATGTCATCCTCAAAAACGAGGATGGCGCACTGCAGGATGTCGAGCTTTGGCGCTCTACGGCAGCCAACCCCAGTACCGCGCTGGCGTGGGGAGACGTCAATGCCGATGGCTGGCTCGACCTGGTCGTTGGTAACGTCGACGGATCCATTGAACTCTACTTCAACCAAGCGGGTGGTATGGGGCAGGATCCGAGCTGTCTGGCAGAGCGTTCCGCTCTCTTCGGCTGGCCGGGCGCGCCCAAGCCTTACTACTTCCCCGACGCGGGCGACGGCGCGGCGCTGACCAGTCTGGCCCTGGCGGACGTCAACCAAGACGGCTATCTTGACGCCGCCGTCGGCTTCACCTACGGCGTCAATCGGCTCTACAGCTTTGAACCCGGACGCAACTGCTTCATCCGCAGCGATTGGACGCCCGACGCCGACCCGGCCACGCCCGAAACCGATCCGGACTTCACCTATGATCTTGCCTGGGGCGACATCGACAACGATGGCGATCTGGATCTGGCCGTGGGCAACTCGGCCGATCAGTTGGTCAGCGTGGCGGGCAATCGGGATCTGATCTATCGCAACGTCGGCGGGCGCCTGGAGCATCAACCCTACCAGGCCATCGGCTGGCAGCAGGCGGCGACGGGCGAAGTGTACGGATTCCCGACCCGCGCGCTGGCCTGGGGCGACGTGGACGGCGACGGGGACCTGGATCTGGCGACGGCTGCCTGGTCGGCCCGGAAATTGCTGTATCGGAATGACGGCGGGTTGCTGCAACCCACGCCAATCTGGGAATCGGCCGACAGCGATCTTTCGTCCGATATCGCCTGGCTGGATGCTGACGGCGACGGCGACCTGGATCTGGCGGTTGCCAATGTGACGCTCTTCGGTGGGGGGACGCGCAACGACCTTTATCTGAATGACCGGGGTGTATTGAGCCCGGTTCCCGATTGGCAGACGAAGTCGGTTGCCCAGACGCTGAGCATCGCCTGGGGGGACATAAATCTGGACGGCCGGAACGATCTCCTGTTCGGCAATCAGGCTGCGCCAATCGAACTCTACCCGGGACGGCGCGGCGGGATTCACGACGCGCTTGGTCTCTCTTCCATGCACGTTGCCCTGAAGACCGATCCGGTGGAGACGGCGGCCGGCCATCTGTCGGAACTGCTGGCGCCGGCCGATGCCTTCGCCATACCGCACGTGCGGGCCACGCCGGTGATTTCCATCCCCTTTGCGCTCCATAATGAGAAGGGGCGACGCTTTCAGGCAGTATACGGTCGCTATAGCCCCAACGGCACAAATTGGCGTCCGGCAAACTCGGTCCAGCAGGCCGATGAGAGCGATCCGTGTCCCTATGCCCCTGAGGATCATGTTTTCCGGTGGCAGACAATCCAGGGCGGCAGGGCTTCCCTGTACGGTCAGAGCGATGCGCTCGTTGTGCAGCTTGGCGCGCTTCCGTGTTATGTACCCATGCCCCACGACGTAGCGGGGTCATATCAGCGCGCCCTGGTCACGGCTCAGACTTATCCTTTCCGCGCCCGCGGCACCCAGGTGCGGGTCGTCATGGCTTCCGGCGCAAATCAGTCGCCGGCGCAACCGTTGGAAAATGCCCTCGTATACCGCATGAGCAAGGCGTCCAGCACGCGCGGCGTGCCCCTCGGCGCCGCCAACGCGCTCCCCTACCGCACCGACGCGCAGGGCTATCTGGCCGGCAACGAAACGCTCAGCCGCGCCGACGACGAATTGGTGGCCCTGTATCCAATCTCTGAAACCCATGCGTACATCCTGTACCAGACAAGTGATATGGAGGGGCAGGGTCTCACGGCTGAGGTTGTGCAGCAGGTGGCCATTTCGACGACGAACCCGCTCTACCTCTTCAACCTGGACGTGTCGCTGGAATGGGATGCCGGGGCCGACAGTGTGTTTCTGAGCGATCTGGAGCAGGCCTTCGTGCGCGCCTCCGATATTCTCTACGATGTGTCGGAAGGGCAGGTGGCCCTGGGCGAAGTCCGCATCTATCACGGCCGGCAGAATTGGCTGGGTTCGGACATCGTCATCTATGCCAGCAACAATCAGCGCCCCCGCGCCTCCATGGGCGGCGTCGTCTTGAGTCCCCTTGACGATCCGTCCGGCAAGCTGAAGGACGCCTACCAGAATGGTCAGATTCGCATGGGGCCGGTTTGGGATCCGTACGGCCAGGATCGTACGGAGTTGAGCGAGGACTGGGCCAAAGCCCTGGCCCATGAATTGGGGCACTATCTGCTCTTCCTGCCGGACAATTATCTGGGCGTCGACCGCGAAGCGGGCGTCGTGCGCTATATCGACTGCCCCGGCAGCTTCATGACCCATGCCTACGAATCAGACTATAGCGAAATGCTGACCAAAGATGAATGGGAGGAGGAGACGCGCCGCGCGTGCAAGGAGTCCATGGCTGAACTGCTCACCGGGCGTTCGGACTGGGAAACGGCCCTCGCCTTCTACCCCATGTTAACGGCGCCTACTGCAGGCCACGAGGCACGCTCCGGGCCGAGCGCCATGCCTTTGGCCTTGCCCCAGGTCTTTTTTGCCGGCGAGTACACGCCGACGCAGCATAGCACCATCGATAGCCCGGTGTTGCCCAGTCGCTTCATCGATCTTCGGGACGGGAACCGGCAGTCGGTAGAGAAGGTGGAAAGTGCGGATGTCTACCTGTACAAGACGCGCAATCCCAACTGGCCCAATGAACTCGATC
>CAYZLP010000499.1:0-4456 GCA_964478635.1 uncultured Caldilineaceae bacterium | reverse complement strand
CTCTCCAGCCGCGCGACGGACGAAGCGATTGCCGCATCCCTGACGCTGGGTGCAAGCGATTATGTGACCAAGCCCTTCAGCCCCCAAGCGCTGCTGGAACGCATCCGCGTCAACCTCATTCGGGCGGCCATGCTCGCGCCGACCCCGATGGAGGGTTAGGCCCATGGAATACCGCACGCCCACAGAGCGACGCTATTGGCAGGCCCAGGGCCTGGTTGAGACGGTCCTGAGTCGCTTCTACGCGGCGGGAGAAACGAATCGTCCTGACCGGCAACGCAGCGCATTCTATCGCCTGGCCAACTTCCACGGCCGGACGCTGCGCGTGCTCAACAGCGGACTCCACAAGCAGGACGAACCCCTCGTCCAGGCCACCCTGCTCAACCTGCAGACGCTGCATCGCGGCATGCTGGAGATGCATCGCGCGGCCCCACATACGGTCCCGCTGCCCATCGCCTTCAGCACCCACAGCCGGGGCGAGTTCGTGCGCGATCTGATCATGCGCGTCCTGGCCGAGACGCCGCCGGCTTTGGATATCCCGGCCATTCACGAACGGGCCAACCGGCTGGACCTGCTGGGAAAGGTCACGGCGGAGGATGTGACAGCGCATCTGCAAGAGTTGGCCCAGGCCCTCCACGTGGCCCGGGAAGGCGACGGATTCGTGCGTACGCCCCGTCCCTACATCGAACTGGACAAGGACGTGGCCGGCTTGCGCGCCCTAATCGGCCGGACCTTTTTCGCCCGCTTTGCCGCCAAGGGTTATGACTCCCTGGGCGCCATCGAGGAACAGATCCCGGCCTTTCGGACCGATTTTGCAGAGCTGACGGGGCTGACCGATCCGGTCACCACCGAACATTTTCTGGAAACGGTCTACGTGCTGCTGGATACCAGCGTCACGGCCAACAAGGTGTGGCGCCACCGGGATCTCCTTCACTCGACCTATCCCCGTCCCTACCAGCGCGCGGCCTACAGCGCGTTTCGCCGGGGCGATTACCACAGCCTGATCATCGAGGCGCCCACGGGCAGCGGCAAAACCCTGATCGGCATGCTCTGCATCCAGGACTGGCTGCGCACACTGGACAAAGGCCAGTCCATCCTGGTCCTGGTTCCCACCAGCAACTACCAACAACAGTGGCTGGATCAGCTCTGCTACAGCCCCCACGGTCTCCAGTTGGCGCCGGAGGTCGTCTTCTCCGGCACGCCCCAAGACTATGCCCGCTATGAAGAGCTCACCGGGGGTCGGCCGGCCGTGCTCATCCTGACCTACAGCGCCTTGGCCCAGGTGGGCTCACCGCTGGGCAAAGGCGGCTTCGACGCCCAGTCCATCGAGCGTTTTCTCCAGCAGGCCGACGTGCAGCACGTCATCCTGGACGAGGTGCACAAAGTGGCCGAAGCGTCGGACAGCGTTACCGCCGACATCGTCCGACTCTTCGCCAGCTGGCAGCGGGACACGAGCCTGCGCAGCCTCATCGGTTTTTCGGGCACGGTCCAGACCTACAGTCAACGGCTGGCGGCACTGGGCCTGACGCTCTGCTACAGCGTGCCCATCGATGAACTGGTCGCGGCCGGCTACGTGGCGCCCTTTGCCGAACTCGGCGTGGCCACGGCCTTCTCCCAGCGGGAGCGTCGCGCGCGCGACCTGTTGTCGGCCTACAAAAAAGTGATTCAGGAATACGGCGCGCTTCTGGGTCCGGCCCGGCTGCGTCAATGGTTTGGCGCGCTGCCCGCAGCGGAGCGGAACTTCCTGGCCCACGATGTACTCGGCATGTATCGGGGACGATCCGACTGGGAGGAGGCGCTCGCCGCGCGCTTTGAGGGCTGGATAGAGGGCGACCCGGAGGAGCTCAAACTCACCGAGGCCCACATGATTAGCATCCTGCAGCTGGCCAACGGCTGGAGCGACCGCGCGCTGGCCCAGCAGGCCGACGTGGCCCCAGGCGTCTTCCGCGAACTCGTCCAGCGCCTGAATGCCGTTCGGGAAGAGCTGCAAACCCTCGTCTATGCGCCCAAGACCCTCAAGCGCTTGGCGCGCACCGGCTTCGCCGAAACCCTGCCCGTAGCCGATTTGCGCGCCCTGCCTCAGGCCGGTCTTCCCGCGAGCGCGCAGCCCGATGCCGCCAAAGACCTCTTGGCCACCTCCATCGTCGGCCTCTACGACGGCATCAGCGACTGGTACTTGCGCACGGGCGAGGGACGGGTTGCCACGGTCAAGGCCATCGTCGAAGCTGAGCGGGCCGCGCGTCCCGTCAGCGGCATCATTGTCTTCGACCGGGGGCGGCACCTCGACTGGCGCCACGGCCTGAGCGTGCCGGGGTATGAGGGCGTGGCCGGCCTCTTTGGCGAGCTTCTCGGCGACGTCCGCTTCACGGTCATGGCGGCCCTTTCCAACGAGATGTACCTGACGTACGATCCGCAAGACCCGGTCACGCAGCGCATCGCCGCCTTCATCCACACCCGGCTGATGAATGGCGATGTGGCCCAGGCGATCTTCAATCTCCTCGTCGCCGGCCTCGATCTGGACCCCGAACTTCAGGCCAAGCTGCAGGATCGCTTCTTCACCGATTTGACCGCCTTCACCGACACGCTGGAAGAGATGCACGCGGCCCAACCGAGTGCGTTCAACCGCAAGGTTCTGCGCCCCCTGCGGCGCGTCGTGACCGGGTTGAAGCTCGGCCTGCCGGGCGAACGCCTGCTGGCGCGCACGGACCGGCGCAACGCGGATCTCAAGCGGTTGCTCCAGACCTATTTCGACTACGGGCTGCTGGCGACCCACTTCCGGGATGCCCGGGTTGCCGAGGTAGAGCAGGTCAGCGGCATGCGGCGCGCCTATCAAGTGGTAACCATGCCCGGCGGCGCGCGGCGCAAGCAACTCATGTACGACCTGACGGCCCGGATCGTCGATGCAGACGAAGTGCCCATCAACTTCGTCATCGTCTCCGGCTGGGCGCGTACGGGCTGGAACGTCATCCGGCCCAATGTCCTGATCGATGCGACGGCCACCCGAGACGCAACGGCCTGGCAGCAGCTGCGCGGCCGGGCCATCCGCGCCTGGCCTACCTGGGACAACGACTGCTACCGCCTCCTCAGCGTGCTGGTGGGCCACCAGTTGCTTACAGGCGTCGAGACCGGTCCAGAAGAAGAAGAGCTGGATCGTGCGCTGCTAGACCTTCTGGAGGAAATCGCGACGCCGGATCAAATCGACAGGCTGGCCGGCCAGGGCGTGTGCGCACTTTCGGAAGAAGAGCGGCAGGGACTGGCGGTCGCCCTCATGACGAGTCGTAACAAGGTGACCCATATCTACGAATTGATCAAAGCCACCGGTTCCACCAGCCAGGTTGTTTACGATCGCGTCGCCAAGCGCTGGGAGCGACGCGAAGCCATTGCCGCCAAACACGAGCAGGAGGTTGCCGTCAATCCCTTCACCGGCGAGAAATCGGTAGGCGTGGCCAATGCGCCCCTGGTTTACGCGCGGAGTCCCCGCAGCGACTCGCCCATCGACCTGCAGCGCCACTTGACCAAGGTACTGTCCGGCTGTGACCCGGTCATTGTGGCAGGCTGGCTGAGTGCAGAGCAGCCGGCCGGAGACCATGGCACCCCACGCTCGGATCGAGAAGTCATTTGATCGTCGTCAATCATGAAAAGGATCAGCGCATGAACAAATCGGTCAGCATTCTGTTGATGCTCTTGATACTCTTGCTGACCGCGTGCCAGGGCGCGTTTCCGCAGGCAGTCAACGGCGAGTGCGCGCTCCGCCAACTGCCCTACCCCCGCCCCGAACCGGACTATGCGGGCAAAGTGACGCGCGACTTCACGCCCTTTGCCGAAGCCCTGGCCGCCTACACGCCCGAGGAAGCTACCGCACGGGAAGCGCAGGTACGCGGCACGACGATTCCCGAACTCCAGGCCCTCATGGACGGCGGCGAACTTACGTCGGTCGATCTGGTTGTTTACTACCTGGAACGTATCCAGCGCTACGACGTGGATGGGCTCAACGCGGTGTTGGAACTCAACCCGGACGCGCTGACGATCGCGCAAGCCCTTGACGACGAACGGGCGGCTGGGAACCTGCGGGGCCCCATGCACGGGATCCCCGTGCTCTTGAAAGACAATATCGCCACCGGCGACCGGCTTCACACCGCGGCCGGCGCCGCGGTGATGCTGGACTGGGATCCCCAGCGGGATGCCTTTCTGGTCAGCCGGCTGCGCGACGCCGGAGCCGTCATCCTGGGCAAGGCCAATCTCTCGGAATGGGCCAACTGGATGGACAGCTGCATGCCCAACGGCTTCAGCGCCAACGGCGGTCAGACCCAAAATCCCTACGGTCCATACGAGACCTATGGTTCCAGCAGCGGCTCGGCCGTGGCCGTAGCCGCTGATTTGGCTACCGTCAGCGTGGGCACAGAGACCCAGGGCTCCATCATCGCCCCGGCTGCCATCAATTCAGTCGCGGCCTTGAAAA
>CAYZLP010000498.1:3197-4457 GCA_964478635.1 uncultured Caldilineaceae bacterium | reverse complement strand
GGCCCCGGGGCGAATCCATCTCTTCGCCGAGCACCCGGTAGGTGGGACAGGACGCGAGACAAAAGCCGCAGTGAACGCACTTGTCCACCGCTTCGGCCATGGCCGGCCCCTGGGGGCCCAGGGTCTCAACCGGTATCGTATGCTGCATAGTATATCTCCACTGCCATTAGCGAACTCGGATCGCACCGATCCCTGTCCGTATTATCCAAAGCCAACCCCTCGGGAATCGGATCTTCGACAGGCTCAGGCCGCGGGCAAAGCATCCGACAAAAAACCCGCTGCCATTCGTCCCATCCGCAAAATCCGCGGTCTATCTCATCTCTATCCATAGTCCCCAAAACGTCCCGCGGGATCCAGCGTTTGCTTTACCTTTCTCAGCAGCGCCGTCCCCGGCTGGTGACCGATGAGCGGGCGTGACGCACCGCCGGCCAGGACAAGCCCGGGCAGGCCCGCCTCGCGCAGCAGGTCATCCAGGACATGCGGCGCGTCCGGCCACGCGATCCAGGCCAGATTGCCGGCCACGCTGTAGTGGCGCATCGCGCCGGTTTCGGCCAGGGTGCGGTCGAGCGCGGCGACTTGATCCGCAGCTGTGCCAACTTTTACCAGCGTTTGGTCGTCTTGGCGCCAGGCCAGCGCGCGTATACGGTTCCATAGCACATGGTCTTCCTCGGCAGTGAGCACCTCGCCTTGACCGAGGAGGGCCCGCAGACGTTCGAGACGGGCCGGCATGGCTGCCTGCAACCCGCCGATCCGCACCCAGAGCCTGGCGCCCGGCCCGCCGACGTCCACCGGTGCAAAGTCCAGCCCCTCCAAGTCCAGAGGCGCGGCCGCCAACTTGCGCGCGGCGGCCGCCGCGTCCGCAGTGCCGGGGAAGGTCGCCGTGAGCGTCGCGTAGGCCTTGGGCGCGGGGAAGACTTTGAAGCTCGCCTCCACCAGGACGCCCAGCCGGCCCAGACTACTCACCATGAGCTTGGGTAGGTCGAAGCCGGCCGCATTCTTGACCACCTTGCCGCCACCCCGGACCAGGCGGCCTTGCCCATCCACAAAGCGCACGCCGATGAGAAAATCGCGCACGCCGCCGTAGCGCATGCGCCCTGCACCGCTCAGCCCGGCTGCAACCGTCCCGCCCAGGGTTGCGCCCTGCTCGACAAGGGGCGGATCGAAGGGCAGATACTGACCGTGTTCGGCCAGGGCATCCCGCACCGCCTTCAGCGGCGTGCCGGCCAAGGCCGTGAAGGTGTATTCGCCCGGATCGTATTC
>CAYZLP010000498.1:0-3097 GCA_964478635.1 uncultured Caldilineaceae bacterium | reverse complement strand
GCGGCCACAGCATCGCCGGCCCGCCCCAGAGAACCGTAGGAGGCCAGGACCGTGCGATAGCGTTCCGGTTTGGGCAGGAGCCGGAGCGTGATCTCCAGTGCAATGCCGAAGAGCCCTTCCGAACCGACAAAGAAGCCCGTGAGATCCGGACCGACGGGCTCCAAACTGGGGCCGCCCAACTGCACCACTTCGCCATCAGGCAAAACGGCCTTGATGCCCAGCACGTGGTTGGCCGTCATGCCGTATTTGAGGCAGTGGGCGCCGCCCGAGTTGAAGGCCACGTTGCCGCCGATGGTGCAGATCAGTTGGCTGGAAGGATCGGGCGCATAGTAGAGGCCATGGGGCGCCGCGGCCTGAGAAACATGCAGATTGACGACACCCGGTTCGACCACGGCAATCCTCGCCTCCGGGTCTAGCTTGACGATGCGGTCAAGACGGTTAAGGGCAATGACGATCCCTTCGGCGATGGGCAATGAGCCGCCCGACAGGCTGGTGCCGCTGCCCCGGGCGACGAACGGTACGTCATATTGGTGACAGAGGGCAACGGTCGCAATGACTTCCTCTTGCGTTTCCGGAAGCACGACGGCCCGGGGGCGGGTGCGAAAGGCGGTCAACGCATCGGATTCATATGGCGCAAGCTGGGCCGGGTCGCGCAATAGGCGTTTTGAAGGGTACAGCTGGCCAAGCGCTGTGAGAAACTGCGCGTCTTGCTGGGGTATGGCAGACATGGCGATGCTCCCGGGTAGGCGACAACGGTGAACTGAGAGCCTGGATCGTCTCCTGGTCGCCATTGTAGCGCATATGTTCGAAGTGCGTCAATCGTCGGCGAGGTGACGGCCAAGCGTCGAAAAGCAGAGGGGTGCGAACGCCCGGTCAGCGGAAAGAAGATGTAGCCGCTGCGCCCATCGCCCCGGCAATGATTCGCCTACAATGTCCCTAGTAAATCCTGGCGGAAAGGAGCCGACAGTTCCTGCCAGAGGTACACCCGCCAAATTTCCACCGTGGTGCTTCCGTGGTACTGGTGCTGAGCCAAATTGAAGCATTTACGCCGCGCTGTGCCAGTCGCCTGTGCATAGTCAACGTCAACGAACAGCACACCTCTCATGTCGGCGTTGCTGTTCGTTCATGACCGAATCCACTGTGAGGTAGATTGATGTTCCGATTTCGACTCCCCCCACGTTCGCTGGCGACTGCCGGCTTGTTGACCGGCGTGGCCGCCGTCCTGCTCGTCTCTGTGTTGATCCTGCCCATTCGCGGCCGCGCCGCGGAGCGGTTTCGGGCGCCGGACCCGATCAATCTGATCGAGGCTCTGACGGCTGATGCCGACCTGATCATGCGCGGACGGATCAGCGCCCAAACGACCTACTGGGATGAACCCCGTACCTCCATCGTCACCGACAGCGTGATCGAGCAGCGCTATGTGATTGCCGGGTCTACGATTGTCGCGCCCATGGATCAAATCGTTGTCCGGACCCTGGGCGGCGTCTTGCTGAGCGAAGGCATCGGCCTGGGCGTCAGCCATGAAGCCCATTTTGAGATTGGGCAGGAAGTGCTGCTCTTTCTGCAGAGTGTGGACCAAGGATCCCATTATCGCGTCGTCGGCGGTGAAGCCGGGGCCTTGACGGTGGGTAATGGAGTAATCCGGGGAGAAGCCTGGCCTGCCGCTCTGCCGGTGACAGAAGCAGTCGATGCCATCACCCGAGCGGCGGCGCGCCAGGCGCTGCCGCTCCACTTGCCCGAAACCTGGTCTGCCATGGAGGAACTCGCCGGTTCCGCTGACGGGACGGCCCACGATGATACCGAAAATTTCGTCGATCTGGGCGTTCGCTGGCCGGGCGATGCACCCACAGTGCCTTATGTCGTGAACGTCAACTCAGGCCAGACGGACCAGGGTGACGGCACCACAGCCGATTTCCTCGCTTCGATTCTCGCTGCCGCTGCCACCTGGAACGAGGTAGGCAGTGCCGACTTCACCTTCGACTACAGAGGCCCGACTGGCGTGACTTCCGTTGAGAGCGCCAATGGCATCAACGAGATAATCTTTCGGGCCGCCGGCCGCACGGGCGTTTTGGGTCAAACCCGCTACTGGTATGATCCCGCCACGTCCACCGTTTTGGAGGCTGATGTCTGGTTCAATGATTCCTACGATTGGGACACCACGGGCGCACCGACCGGCACTGAGATCGACCTGGAGAGCGTGGCCCTCCATGAGTTCGGTCACTGGTTTGTGCTGGGCCATGACGATGAACCGCCGGCTATCATGTACTACGCCATGAGCGCCGGCGTGACCAAACGTACACTCTATAGCACTGATATTGCAGGCATTTCCTCCATCTACCCCTGCGAAAACCCGCCCTGCAGCAGCCAGAGCGAGCCGCCCGAACCGCCTACGCCAACCTTTACGCCAACCGATTTGCCGCCCGAGCCGCCTTTGCCCACGGCAACGGCGACCCTGACGCCCACCGTCGCGCCGACCTCGACCGTAGCGCCAACGGTCGTGCCGCCCGACGACCCCGCGCCAACCGCCACGCCGACTTTCACGCCGGATGGCCCGCCCCAGCCGCCCGATCCGACGCCAACGCCGGCGGCTACCGCCGCGCCCGACGAGACGCCTGAAACCGTAGAAGTGGCGCCCGGGGAGGAGACGGTCGTTCAATTCGGTGCGCAAGACGGGGCGGCGGATCTGGTGCTGTTGCTACCGGGTGATGCCCTAAGTCAAACGACCATCCTGGCCTACGCACCGCTGGATGAGCCGTCGGCGTCTTATGATGGGCGGGGCGTTTATGCCGGCGCCCATTTCGTGCTCAGCGCTGCCCAGGGCGGTACGACCGTGGACGATCTGACCTTTCTCTCGCCCGTCCGCTTCGAGGTGGCCTACCCCGAGCCGGGCAACGGGCTGGATGAAGCTGCACTCTCTCTCTACTACTTGGACGGCGCCAGCGGTCAGTGGCAGGCGGCTGCCTGTGGCGATGAGACCGTCGACGCTGGAGCGGACATCGTCGTCACCGACGTCTGCCGGGTGGGCCGCTTCGCGCTCTTCCAGACGCTGCCCGACGATATGCGTGACGCGCTCTACCTGCCCCTGATCCGGCGCTAA
>CAYZLP010000497.1:0-4458 GCA_964478635.1 uncultured Caldilineaceae bacterium | reverse complement strand
AACGCCATGTTTATCACTCTCTTTCTGATTCTGATTATCCTGCTCATCCTCATCGTTGCGGCCGTCGGCGGTTTCTTTTTTTATGTCTATTGGTTTCGCATCCAGCGCCCGGTACCGAAGTTAAACGGGGAGTATCTTCTCCCCGGTCTGGAAGAGCCGGTCCAAGTGGCGCGCGACAAGCACGGGGTTCCCCATATCCGGGCAGCAAGCCAAGCCGATCTCTTCCGGGCCCAGGGCTATGTCCATGCCCAGGACCGGCTGTGGCAGATGGAGCAGAACCGGCGCACGGCCTTCGGCACCCTGGCCGAGATCTTTGGCGAGGCAGCGTTGGAGGCCGACCGCTTCAGCCGCATCATGGGCTTCGGCCGGGCGGCCCGGCGAGAGTTGGAGGCTCTGGATCCGGAGACGCGCCAGGTACTCGAATGGTATGCCGAAGGCGTCAACGCCTTTATCGCCCACCATCCCGGACGACTCGCCGCCGAATTCAACCTCTTGCGCTTTGCGCCTGACCCGTGGACGCCCCTGGATACCCTTGCCTACAGCAAAGTCATGTCCTGGGCCCTGAGCATCAACTGGGAAAGCGAACTGACCCGCCTCCGCCTCGTCCAACAGATGGGCCCCATGCGCGCCATGGAGTTGGAACCGGATTATCCCGCCCGAAATCCCATCACCCTGGAAGGCGTCAGCAGCCAGGAAGTGACGCGCATGCTCCATACGGCCGGGTTGCTCCTCAATCAATACGAACAGGTCAAAGCATGGCTCGGTACGGCCGGAGACGGCCAGGGCAGCAACAGTTGGGTGCTGGCGCCCAAACGCAGCTTGAATCAGCGCCCCATCCTCTGCAGCGATCCGCATCTAACGCTGCAGATTCCGGGCGTCTGGTACGAGAACCACCTGGAGGCCCCGGGGTTTCATGCGAGCGGCGCTTCGTTCACCGGCGCGCCCGGCGTGATGATCGGCCACAACGAGCAGATCGCCTGGGGAATCACGAATGGCTTTGCCGATGTCCAGGATCTCTACTTCGAGCGGCCCCACCCGGAAGATCCGACGCGCTTCGCATGGCAAGACGGTTGGGAACAAGCCGAGGTGATCGAGGAGACCATCGTCGTCAACCGGGGCGCCGATCACGTGGAGCGGGTACTCGTGACGCGCCACGGCCCCCTGATCACGGAGTTGTTGCGCACGGAACCGGATGCCGAACGCCTCAATGCGCTGCCCCTTGCCTTGCGCTGGACCGGGTATGAACCGGGCAATTCCATGCGCGCAGTGCTGCAGCTGAACCGGGCCCGGAACTGGCAGGAATTTCAGGACGCCCTGGCCGATTGGGATGCCGCGCCCCAGAACTTCACCTACGCCGATGTGGACGGCAACATCGGCTACGTGCTGGCGGGCATGATTCCCAAGCGGGACGAGCAGACGCTCGGTCTGGCGCCCGTGCCGGGATGGAGCGGCGCCCATGAGTGGCGCGGCATGATTCCTGCCGCCGAACTGCCCCGCCTTTACAATCCGCCGTCGGGTCTCATCGTGACCGCCAACAACAAGATGGTCGGCGACGATTATCCCTATTTTCTCGGCGCAGAGTTTTATCCGGGCTGGCGCGCGGCGCGCATCGAGGATCTGCTGCTGAAGAAAGAGCGCCACACCATCCGCGATATGGAGGACATCCAGCTCGACACGGGCAGCGCTTACGCGGCTGCGCTGGCCCCCTGGATCGGCTTGCTCAACAGCGACGATCCCTGGGAAAAGGCTGCGCTTAACGCCATCCGCAACTGGAACTATCGCATGGACCCGGACAGCGAGGCAGCCCTCGTCTTCCAGTATATGCTGCTGCACCTGCTGGACATGGTCTATGGAGACAAAATCGGCGCCGGGCGTGATGGATACCGGGGCGTGACCCTGAATCCCCTCTTCCTGATTCATGGCTTCATGCTGCGCGCGGAGACGCGCTTGCTCGAATTGATCGACGAATATGAGACATCGATCTGGTACATGGAGGCCAAGACCCGGCGCCACCGCACGCGGGAAGAGTTGCTGCAGGAAGCGCTGACCAATGCGGTGCGGGATATTCGCAAGCAGGTCGGCGACAGCACCCGAAAGTGGGATTGGGGCCGCAGTCACCAGATCCGCTACGTCCACCCCCTGGGCAGCGCCCGCTTTTTGCGCAGCTTCTTCAACCGGGGTCCCTTTCCCATCGGCGGCGATAGCACAACGCCCCTCCTCAGCCGCCAGCCACCCCGCCTGCCCCTGGGCC
Organism: uncultured Caldilineaceae bacterium; assembly: GCA_964478635.1. Taxonomy (GTDB): domain Bacteria; phylum Chloroflexota; class Anaerolineae; order Caldilineales; family Caldilineaceae; genus JAGRCP01. Next base: position 2,207 of record CAYZLP010000497.1, on the reverse strand, counting down.
TGGTCCAGGTGACCCCGAGTTATCGCCAGATCTACGAAGTCGGCGCATGGGATCGGGCCCAGACCGTGACCACAGCCGGCCAATCGGGTCATCCCCTCAGCGATCATTTCGACGATCAGATCACCATGTTCCGCGAAGGCGTCTATCACAAGATGCCGTGGAGCGTCGAAGCCGTCGAAGCGGAAACGGTCTACCGCATGGTGCTCAAACCGCAATGAGCGTCCCGTTCGGTATGGTAGAGACGTTGCAATGCAACGTCTCTACGGCAAGGGTGCCCTGTCGTTCGGTATGGTAGGGATGTTGCAATGCAACGTCTCCACGGCAAGGGCGCCCTGTCGTTCAGTATGGTAGAGACGCCGCAATGCAACGTCTCTACGGGGGGTAGATGATTGGGATGAAGAGCGAGGCGACCGCCCAGAGCAGCAGGTTCAGCGGCAGGCCGATGCGCAGGTAATCGCGGAAGGTGTAGCCGCCCGGCCCCATGACAATGGCATTGGTTTGGTAACCGATTGGGGTCATGAAGCTGGCGCTCGCGCCAAACGCAACGGCCACCAAAAGGGGACGAGCGTCAATGCCCAAGGTGATGGAAAGGGTGTAGGCAATGGGCGTCATGAGGACGGCTACGGCGTTATTGGAAAGAATCTCCGTTAGCAAGCTGGTGAGCAGATAAAACAGCGAGATGAAGACAAAAGGCGTGGCCTGGGCCGCGACGTTCAAGAGCGTATCGACAATGAGCTGCGCCAGACCCGTCGTCTCCATGGCGATACCAAGAGGAATAGAGCCCGCCATCATGAACAGGGTACCGCTGTCGAGCGCGCGCAGAGCCTCATCGAGACGCAGACAGTTCAGCAATATCATCAGCGCGGCGCCGCCCAGGGCCAAGATCGAAATAGGCCATGGGGTCACTGCGCCCAAGATGACCACGCCCAGCATGATCACGAGGGCCACCCGGTTTTTGGTGGAACGCACCAGGTTCTCTTCCACCCCCGCAATGAGCATGAGTCGCCCCCAATCGCTCAATCGACGCAGCCCCGGCCGTTCCCCCTGTAGCAGAAGCAAGTCGCCGGCGGAGAGGCGTCGACTCCGCAAGCCCGAGAGCAGTTGGCGGCCGTCGTGCTGGAGACCGAGAATGCTCACGCCGTAATCCTGATAGAGGCCCAGTTCGCCCATCAACCGGCCCTCGTATGGTGAGCCGGGCAGCACCACGGCTTCCACAATCTGCTGCTCAATGTCGTCGAGCACCACCCGCCGCCCATCCTGGAGCACCGAACCCAGCTGCGTGCGCGTACGCTCCAGGAAGCGCTTGATCTCGCCCGCCGTGCCGGCCAGCAACAAGGCGTCGTCGGGGGCGAAGGCCAGGCCGGATAGATCCTCGCCGCGGTAGGTGGCTTCGTCGCGCACGAGTTGCAGCAACAGCACGCCCGTTTTGGGTTCTTCGGTCGCAGAGGAGGCGCGTCCTTTTACATTTTCGATTCGCCGATGCTGAAATGTGGTCCCTGCGCTGCGTGGGGGCACTGTACCCGCGGCCTCGATCACGTCACGGACCGGCCGGCCGGCGATGGCGCTGTCGGCAGCGACGACCGCTTCGGTAACGTACCGGTTTTCGGACAGGGGCGCGGTCAAATCGGCCAGGGCCGTGTTTTCCGGCAGGAGCCGGTACCCGACAAAAACCACATAGAGGCCGCCGATAATGACGTAGACGATGCCCAAGGGCGTGAAGTCGAAAAGGCCAAATCCCGGCCCGCCGGCTTTGCGATAGAGATCGTCGAGCAGAATGTTGGTGCTGGTGCCGATCAGGGTGATCGTTCCGCCCAGAATGGCAAAATAGCTCAAAGGGATGAGCAGCTTCGAAGCGCGCAAACCAGTTCGTTGGCTCAAGGCAAGGAGAACGGGCATCATCATGACGACCACGGGCGTATTGTTGACAAAGGCGCTGGTTGTAGATGCGCTAACGCCGATTGCGGCCAGCAGCCGGCGCGGGCTGCCATGGGCATAGCGGCCCAAAAAGACGACCGCGGCCTCCATGGCGCCCGTCTTCAGAAGACCACCGCTGAGGACGAACATGGCGGCCACGGTGACCAGCGCCCCGCTGGAAAAGCCGGAAAGAGCCTGATCCGGGGTGAGGATGCCCGTAATCGCCAGAGCCACAATCGTGAGCAGCGCGGTCACTTCGGTTTTGAGCCATTGCGTGACGTAAAGAAGCGTAC
>CAYZLP010000496.1:0-4466 GCA_964478635.1 uncultured Caldilineaceae bacterium | reverse complement strand
AATTGTTAATTGTCAATTGTCGATGCTGGCAACCGGCGGATAATCAGCCATCGAACATCGAACATCGAACATCGAACATCGACAATCGACCATTGACCATCGGCCATTAACAATCGACCATCGACCATCGACAATTAGCAATGTCCAACATCATTGAGTTCCAAAACGTCTGGAAAGTCTTCGGCGAGGCGGAGAATCGGACCGTCGCGCTGCAGGATGTCAATTTGGCGATTCAGACGGGCGAGTTTGTCTCCATTATCGGACCGTCGGGGTGCGGCAAGTCGACGCTGCTGCGCTTGATCGCGGACCTGATCCAACCCAGCGAAGGCGACATCCGCGTCAACGGCAAGACGCCCCATCAAGCGCGCCTGGATCGGGATTACGGCATGGTCTTCCAGGCGCCGACCCTGTATGAGTGGCGTACGGTCATCAAGAACGTTGAGTTGCCCCTGGAGGTAATGCACAGCGAGCGCGCGCGCTGGCAGGCCAAGGCGGCCGAGATGCTGGAGATGGTGGGGCTGCGCGATTTTCACAACCACTATCCCTGGCAGCTTTCCGGCGGCATGCAGCAGCGGGTCTCCATCGCCCGGGCCCTGGTCTTCGAGCCGACCCTCATTCTCATGGATGAGCCCTTCGGCGCCCTGGACGAATTTACCCGGGAGCGGCTGAATCTCGAACTGCTCGACATCTGGGACGAAACCCACAAGACGGTGGTTTTTGTGACCCACAGCATCAGTGAAGCGGTCTTTCTCTCTTCCCGCGTCGTCGTCATGACGCCCCGGCCGGGCAAGATCGCGCGGGTTGTCGAAGTGGATCTGCCCTACCCGCGCAATTTTGAGACCCGGGAAAGCGACCGCTTCTTCGAACTGGTCACTGAAGTCCGGGAAACACTCAAGGAAGAGTTCCTGCGCGACGAAATCGACGCATAAAAATTAGGACTTATCTGTTTTCGATTAATTATTTGTTTGAAAATAACGGCTAATCGAAAATAGATAATGGAAAATGGTTAACGGGGATGGCGACGACTGCTGCGCATCATACAAAAAAGGGAAACCGCCTTCGTGACTCGGTCCTGCCGCCGCTGATTGTATTTGTGGTGGCGGTGGCGGTGTGGGAGCTGTTTGTCCTGATCTTTCAGCCGCCGGTCTTCCTGCTGCCTGCGCCCCATGAGATTCTGGCAACCTTTTTCGCAAATTTCACCGAGCTTTGGACTTACGGCTTTAATACCTTCCGGCAGGCCATTGCCGGTTTTGCCATCGGCTGTAGCCTGGGCATCGTGGTCGCCATGATCGTCGCCCGCTCCGAGGTGCTTTCGAGCGTGCTGCTGCCCTTTGCCATTGCCTCCAACAGCGTGCCCATCGTGGCCATGGCGCCCTTGGCCATCGTCTGGTTCGGCATCGACGAGGGGTCCAAGATCGCCATCGTTGCCGTCATGTGCTTCTTCCCGACCATGGTGAGCATGACTCGCGGCCTGCGGGCCGCGTCGCCGGATCAGGTCGCGCTCATGCGCTCCTATGCGGCCAGTGATTGGCAGATCTTCCGCAAGCTGCGCTGGCCTGCGTCCCTGCCCTTCCTTTTCAACGCCTTCAAGATCTGCGCCACGCTCAGCATGATCGGCGCCATCGTGGCCGAGTTCTTCGGCGGTTCGGTCAAGTTTCTGGGCGTCTACATCAAGACCGAGGCCAACATCCTGCGGACGCAGAACGCCTGGGCCGCAATCATCGTCGCTTGCCTCCTGGGACTGGGTTTCTACCTGGCTGTCGTGGCCGTCGAGCGGTGGCTGATGCCCTGGCACCGGGAGGAGGGGTGAGGCGGAGGGTAAGCGCTTTGTTAACCTGAATTTTGCATAGGTCATTCTGAACGGGTCGGCCCGAAATCCTTGGATTGAACGACTGTCCAGTGAAGAATCTCTGCTCCGGTGACCTCGAGATTCTTCACTGGACGATCTGCACAGCCGCAGTCTCATCGCTGACCCGTTCAGAATGACAATTGCGAGGCCCGGTTTAACAGAGCCCCAAGACGGAGGCGCATTGCGGGAGAACTGAATTGTTGATATACCTTGTGTTCGGTTCAACGTAAATTTCAGAGGAGTCAATCAATGCAGCGGAAAATGTGGTTTGTCCTGAGTTTGGTCATGGTACTGGCCCTGGCGCTGTCGGCCTGTGCGGCGCCGGCCGCGCCTTCCGACGGTGACGCATCCGCGGGGACCGGCGGCGAAGCCGCGGCCGGCGATGGTTGTGAGTCGGTGGACGAGGTGACGCTTCAGCTGAAGTGGGTGGCCCAGGCCCAGTTTGCCGGCTATTATGCGGCTGCAGGGGAAGGGTACTACGATGAAGAGTGCCTGGACGTCACCCTGGCCTCGGGCGGCCCGGACATCGTACCCGAGCAGGTGGTGGCCGGCGGTCAGGCCGACTTCGGCATCAACTTCGTGCCGAGCCTGCTCTCCGCCCGGGAGCAGGGGACGAATCTGGTCAACATCGCCCAGGTCTTCGAGCGCAGCGCGATGCGTGAGATCTCATGGGTCGACACCGGCATCGAAAGCCCGGCGGATCTGGCCGGCAAGCGAGTCGCAGTCTGGTTCGGCGGCAACGAGTTCGAACTCCTGGCGACCCTGGCCAAGTACGGCATCGACAAGGACAACGATCTGGAACTGGTGCAGCAGCCCTTCGACATGAACCTGCTGCTGGAGCGCCAGGTCGATGCGGCCGCGGCCATGACCTACAATGAATTGGCCCAGGTGTTGGAAACCATCAATCCCGAGACCGGTGAACTTTATCAGCTCGAACAGCTCAACGTCATTGACTTCAACGAAGAGGGCACGGCCATGCTCCAGGATGGCGTCTTCGTCACTGAGGAATGGCTGGCGGATGAGGCCAATCAGGACATTGCCGCCCGCTTCCTGCGTGCGTCTTTCAAAGGGTGGATGTTCTGCCGCGACAATCCCGACGCCTGCGTCGACTACGTTTTGGAACAGGGGCCGGCACTCCCCCGGGGCCATCAGACGTGGATGATGAACGAGGTCAATAAGCTGATTTGGCCCTCCAGCGCCGGCATCGGCCAGATGGATCCCGCCATCTTCCAGCAGACGGCCGATATCGCGCTGCAATTCGGCATCATCAATGAGCCGCCGACGGAAGGCGCATACGTGACGGAATACGCCCAGGCCGCGCTCGAGGACATCGAGGGCGACACCATGGGCGCCGATTACCAACCCGCGGAAGTGGAAATCACCGAGGGCGGCCAGTAGACAGCGGCCGGATAACAGTTGAAAGCCGTCGCAGGCATGTCCTGCGGCGGCTTTCTTGCCGTAAGGAGAAACCATGGGCAAGCGCGTCTTGATTCTCACCGCAGGCGCCGGTTCGGGCCATAACGTGGCTGCCGCCGCGGTCGAGGCGGCCATGGAGGACAACCCGGAGGTCGCTGCGCTGAGTCGCATCGATGTCCTCGAATATACCAACCGGGTATATCAGGATCTCTACGCCGAACGGTATTTTGACTTGGTGAAGGCCGTGCCCTGGATGGTTGGCTGGGGCTACGATTATCTGGATCGCCCCTTCTCCAACCGCTGGGCGCTCAACAGCGTGGAGGAACTCATGATGTCCCGGGTCGTACAGCTGATCCGGGCCTTCAAGGCGGATACCGTGATCTGCACCCACTTCCTGCCTTCGCGCATGATGTCGCTCCTGATCGCCCGGGATCGGCTGCCCGCAACGATGTCCGTGGTGACGACGGACTATGATTTTCAGGCGCTCTGGTTCAGCAGTCCCTTCAACCGCTTCTATGTTGCCCGGGAAGAAACCAAAGCGTACATGATCAGCATCGGGCTGCCCACGGATCGAATCACAGTATCGGGCATTCCGGTCAAACCCGAATTTTCACAGCCGGTCGACCGCGCCGCGGTCCTGACCACACACGGGCTGGACCCTGCCTTGCCTACGCTCTTGATTTCGGCCGGCGCGGCCGGCGGATCCTATGCGTTGGAGATCGTCAAGCAGACCCTGGCAATCCGGCAACCGTTTCAGGCAATCATTGTCAGCGGGCGTAATGAAGATCTCAAGGCGCAAGCCCAGGCCATGGTGGCCCAGCGGGGCAGCCAATATTGCGTGCTTGGCTACACCAATCAAATGGCCGCCCTGATGCAGGCCGCCAACCTCTTTGTTGGCAAACCGGGCGGCTTAACCGCATCGGAATGCATGGCCGTCGGGCTGCCCATGGTGCTGGCAAATCCGATTCCCGGTCAGGAAGTGCGGAACAGCGATTTCTTGCTGGAAGAAGGGGCGGCCGTGCGCTGCAACTACCGGACCACCGTCGGCTACAAGATCGATATGTTGCTAAGCGATCCGGCGCGGCTGGCGCGCATGGCCGAGAACGCGCGCCGCATCGGCCATCCCGACGCGGCCCAGGTTGTTGCTGCCGGGGCCCTATCCGAAGCCCCGCTCCACTTCTGGATCAGCGCCGGCGCGCAG
>CAYZLP010000495.1:0-4467 GCA_964478635.1 uncultured Caldilineaceae bacterium | reverse complement strand
GCCCGGGCCGGGCTTGTGCGCAAGCTCTCGGAGGTTGACGGCCGCCTGCGCGTCGAGGGCGCCAGGAAACAGCACGACCATGCGTTCTGCCGCAAGTGCGGTGCGATTTTCGATGTCGCATCCGATCCGGCAAACTTGACGCCGCCGCCGGCCGAGCTGCCCGGCGGTCTGATCGTCCTCGATATGCGCGTTGAATATGATGTAATCTGCGCAGCATGCGCAGCTTCTTAACCGAGCATTGGATTGAAGATCGTCGCATTTGAAACCGATTGAACCATTCAAAAGACAACCGGAGGACAACAACTATGAACGGCAATGGCAACGGTAATGGGAAATGTCCGGTCATGCACGGCGGGAACACCTCCGCCGGCGAGTCGGTCACGGGCTGGTGGCCGAATGCCCTGAACTTCGACATTCTGCATCAGCATGATACGAAGTCGAACCCCATGGGCGCGGACTTCGACTATCGCGAGGAACTCAAAGAGCTCGATGTTGAGGCCCTGAAAAAAGACCTTCACGACCTGATGACCGACAGCCAGGAGTGGTGGCCGGCCGACTGGGGCCACTACGGCGGCCTCATGATCCGCATGGCTTGGCACGCGGCGGGCTCCTATCGGCTGGCCGACGGCCGCGGCGGCGGCGGGACCGGCAACCAGCGCTTCGCGCCGCTCAATTCCTGGCCCGACAATGTGAGCCTGGACAAGGCGCGCCGCCTCCTGTGGCCGATCAAGAAGAAGTACGGTAACAAGGTAAGCTGGGCCGATCTGATCATTCTGGCTGGCAACATCGCCTACGAGTCCATGGGCCTCAAGACCTTTGGTTTTGGCTTCGGGCGCGAGGACATCTGGCACCCGGAAAAAGATACCTATTGGGGCGCAGAGAAGGAATGGCTCGCACCTTCAGACGGGCGCTATGAGGACGTCAACAACCCGGCGACCATGGAAAATCCCCTGGCCGCCGTGCAGATGGGGCTCATCTATGTCAACCCGGAAGGTGTAAACGGCCAGCCCGACCCCATGCGGACCGCCGCCCAGGTGCGCGAGACCTTTGCCCGCATGGCCATGAACGATGAGGAAACCGTGGCCCTGACCGCGGGCGGCCACACGGTCGGCAAGACCCACGGCAACGGCGATGCCGCGCTGCTGGGTCCCGATCCCGAAAGCGCCGGCGTTGAGCTGCAGGGTTTCGGCTGGGCCAATCCTGAGATGAAGGGGCTGGCCAGCCGCGCGGTGACCTCGGGGCTGGAAGGCGCCTGGACGACCGAGCCCCTCAAGTTCGACATGGGCTACTTCGACATGCTCTTCGGCCACGAATGGGAACTGCGCAAGTCACCTGCGGGCGCCTGGCAGTGGGAGCCGGTCGAGATCAAGGAAGAGGACAAACCGGTCGACGCCAGCGATCCCTCCATCCGCCACAATCCGATGATGACCGACGCCGACATGGCCATGAAGGTCGACCCGGTCTACAACGCGATCTGCCAGAAGTTCATGGCCGATCCGGAATACTTCAAAGAGACCTTCGCCCGGGCCTGGTTCAAGCTCACCCACCGCGACATGGGCCCCAAGGTCCGCTACTTTGGCCCCGACGTGCCGGAAGAGGACTTGATCTGGCAGGATCCGATTCCCGCCGGATCCACCGATTATGACGTGGCCGCCGTAAAGGCCAAGATCGCCGCCAGCGGCCTCAGCATTGCCGACATGGTCGCGACCGCCTGGGACAGCGCCCGCACCTACCGCGGCTCGGACATGCGCGGCGGCGCCAACGGCGCGCGCATTCGCCTTGCTCCGCAGAAGGACTGGGAAGGCAATGAGCCCGAACGCCTGGCGCGCGTCCTGGGCGTGCTCGAACCCATCGCGGCCGAGAGCGGCGCCAGCATCGCCGACGTGATCGTCCTTGCCGGCAATGTCGGCGTTGAGCAGGCGGCCCAGGCCGCAGGCTACGACATCGAGGTTCCCTTCGCGCCGGGCCGGGGCGACGCCACCGATGAGATGACCGACGCGGAATCCTTTGACGTGCTGGAGCCCCTGGCCGACGGCTACCGCAACTGGCTCAAGCAGGATTATGTGGTCAGCCCCGAAGAGATGATGCTCGACCGTACCCAACTCATGGGACTCACGGCGCCCGAGATGACGGTCCTCGTGGGTGGTCTGCGCGCGATTGGCGCCAATTACGGCGGTTCCAAGCATGGCGTCTTTACCGATCGCGAGGGTCAACTCACCAACGATTTCTTTGTGAATCTGACCGACATGGCCAACAGCTGGGAGCCGACGGACGGGCACGTGTACGAGATCCGCGACCGCAAGACCGGCGCAGTGAAGTGGACGGCGACGCGCATGGATCTCATCTTCGGGTCGAACTCGATCCTGCGCGCCTATGCCGAAGTCTACGCCCAGGACGACAATCAGGAGAAGTTCGTCAAGGACTTCGTGGCCGCCTGGACGAAGGTGATGAACGCCGATCGCTTCGACCTTGCCTAAATCACGGGCGCTACGGAAACAGGCATCCTGTAGGTCACCGCTATCAGCGTGATTTTCTTGGTTGCGAAGTGCTTTGTTAACCAGACTCTAGCATTTGTCATTCTGAACGGGTCAACAGCGAGACTGCGGAGGTGCCGACTGTCCAGTGAAGAATCTCGACGTGGCCTGAGCAGAGATTCTTCACTGGACAGTCGCTGAATTCGAAGATTTCGGGTCGACCCGTTCAGAATGACAATAATCAACCTAACCGAGTCGTGAGAACGTTCGGCGATAGCTTGATGCTCAAAGAACGGCTCCGGCATGTGCAGGGACTTACTTCGTCCTTTGCATTTGCCGGAGCCGTTTTTCTTGAATCGTATCGCTTCAAACCTCTCGGTCAATCAGCGCCAATCCCCCCGATCAACCTCCACGGTGCGCCGGCCTCACAAACTCGAACGCCAGATCTGAATCAACACCATGACACCCATAAAGAGGGCCGTCATCACCCCCAGCGCGCCGAAGATCGAGATGCCGAAGAGGGTGGGCGGCGCGCCGCTGGCCCACAGCATGGCCGAACCCAGGAGCAGCGCAGAGGCCATAATGCCGATGTTCAGACGGTTCAGGGGGCGCTCGGTACCGTGCTGCTGGACGTGGATCTGGAGTTCGCCCCGCTGGGCCCGCTCCAGCAGCGCAGCAGTCTCGCGCGGCACCATCTTGAGGAGACGCTCCCAGTCCCGGTAGGTGCGCAACAGGTCGCGCTGGATGCGTTTGGGGGAAAAACGGCGCCGGGCAATGTCCGTACCGTAGCCGCGAAGGGCTTCGGCCAGGTTGAACTCCGGATCCAGCAGCCGGGCCGTGCCTTCCGTCTGGACGATTACCAGCAGCAGCATGTTGACCCGGGCCGGCACCAGCAGATGGTATTTGCGGATGATGGCGAACATGGACTCGAACGCGCTGCCGATGTCGATGCCCGCAGGCGAACTGCCGAACTCGGCGATGAACTCGGCCACGTCGGCCTGATACTCGTTGCGGTTGAGATCGGCCGGGACTTCGCACATGCCGATGAGTTCGTCGGTCAACATCTCGGCATCACCGGTGAGGAACGCGGTGACGATGTTGATAAACTCTTCCTGGGTCTGCTCGTCCACTCGGCCGACCTTGCCGCAGTCGAGCATGCCCACCCGCTCGCCCGTTACGACGAAAACGTTGCCCGGATGGGGATCGGCATGGTAGAAGCCATCCCGAAAGATCATGTCCAGCATGACGCGCACGAAGCGTTCGGCAAAGGCCGGCTGGTCCACATTGTTGGCGACCATCCGTCCCGTATCGGCGATGCTGTAGCCGTCCAGCCGCTCCATGGTCAGCACGCGCCGGGAAGATTCTTCGGGATAGGCGATGGGGAAATGTACCTCCGGGTCGTCCCGGAAGTTCTGGGTGAACTGCAGCAGATTGTTCAGTTCCGTGGTGAAATCCAGCTCGCGTAGGAGGCTACGGCGGAACTCGGCGACGGTGGCCGTGGGCTTGTACATGGCCACTTCTTTGCTGTTCTGCTCACCCATCTTGGCCAGCGTCATGAGCAGGGTGAGGTCATCCCGTACCTTCTCCTCGATGCCCGCATGCTGGACCTTGACCACTACGTCGGAGCCATCCTGGAGCGTGGCCAGATGAACCTGTCCGACGGAAGCCGAGGCCAGCGCCTCGAAGCTGAACCAGGGGAAGACCTCCTCCACCGGTACGCCCAGTTCCGTCTCCACCGTTTCCCGCACCACCTCGGGCGGATCGGCCGGCGTGTCGGCCTGGAGCGAGGCCAGTTCCGCGGCCAAATCCGGGCCCACCATGTCCGGGCGCTGGCTGATCATCTGGCCCATCTTGATGAAGGTGGTGCCGAGTTCGGTCAAGGCCAGGCGCAGGCGCACGTCGAAGGGCTGTTCCCAGAGATCGGTCCCTTCTTCCGTGACGAAGCGCCGCCGCACAAAGCTGGGCGTGCTCTCGCCGATGTACTGGGCCAGAC
>CAYZLP010000494.1:0-4473 GCA_964478635.1 uncultured Caldilineaceae bacterium | reverse complement strand
GTGTCCGGCCGGCCTTGCACGTGATGGGTGAGCGCCAGCCCGAAAGCGGCATTGGCGTAGGCATCGCCATAGTTCAGATATGGCCGGCCAAACACGCGTGCAAAGTGGTCTGCGGCTGCGGCGACGTCGTTTTGGTAGTAGTAGGCGCGACCCAAGTGGTAGTGGGCATAGCCTTCGATTTCGGCTGCATTGGCATAGTCGCAAAACTCAACGCAGCGTCGCGCGGTTTGGATGGACCGATCCAGATCGTTGGTTATCCACAACAGCGAGCACGCCGACAGCAATGTGGTGGCCTTGAACGGATGGGTGTCAAGTGACTCTGCCTGCAAGCCGCGCAGGATCGAGTCCAGCGCTTTGTCGGTTTCACCGCGTATTTGATGGGCCGCACCCAAAAACAGGCGCGCCAATATCCGGACAATCCACAGTTCCGGCGGCGTGTGTGCAATGGCGAACTCAGCGGCGGCCATGGTGCGCGCCGGATCGGCGTCGTAATAGGCCAACAAGCTGTACAGCGCGTTGATCTCGCCCGCCAGATGCCGGGCCGACGGCCCAGAGGGATCCGTCTGCGCGAGGAGGATCTCCAGCTGGTTCAGCGCGGCGGGAAGTTGGTCATTGTGCCCGTGGTGGTAGAGGAGCCAACTCTTCAACATGAGCAACTGCGGCTGTTGATCCACGACGTCGGGCGGAAAACGGCGCAAATACCGTTCAAGCTGCTGCCATTGCGCACGATTCATCAAATCGTAGCGCTGTCCGGCAACAATCTGGACTGCTTGCTCCGTCGCGCCGGCCGCAAAGGCGTGGTCGAGCGCTTCGCCGGTGAGGTCTTGCTCATCGAACCACCGACTGGCCCGCAGATGCAGCGCGTTGATTTCTGCCGGCGTCCTCTCGCGTCGTAGCAGGTATTGCAGCAGATCTCGAAACAGGTGGTGATAGCGAAACCAGTGTCCTTCCGCATCCAGCGAGACCAAGAACAGGTTTGCACGGCCGATTTCATCCAGAATCACGTGGGCCTGTGCGCCCATTGCAGTTTGGGTAAGGAGAGCATCAGCCAGGCTTGCGCAGAACCGGTCCAAAATCGAGGTGGCTAACAGAAACTCGCGTACTGCGGGCGATTGTTGCGCCAGCACTTCGCCGGCCAGGTAGTCTACGATGACCGCACTGCTTTTATCCAAGAACTGCGCGGCGAAGCGCTGCTCGTCGGTCGCATGGCGTAGCGACAGCCCGGCCAGACGCAGGCCGGTGGCCCACCCTTCGGTTGCCCCCTCCAGGAATTTGACTGTCGCCTCATCTAGACCCCGCCCCACCGTATCTTCGAGCAGCGTCTGGGCCTCGCCGATCGTGAAGCGCAAGTCGCCCGTACGTAGCTCGCTCATTTCCTTGCGCGCCCGCAAGGCGGCCAGCGGCAGCGGCGGGTCCGTGCGCGATGTCAACGCCAGGTGCAGGTTGCGGGGCAGATACGTGAGCAAATCGGTGACAAATTGCTGGATCGTCGGATCGGTGATGTGATGAAAATCGTCCAGCGCGATGATCAGGCGCGGGCTTGCCTCAGCGCTGTAATCTGAAGACAGATCATTTCCGAAGAACAGGCTCAATTGGTTGACCAATGCAGTCAGGAGCACGCGCGGTGGCGGCATGCGCGACGCGTTCAGCAGAGTGGCTGCTTCGCCGCATGCGTCTGGATAGATCGTGCCAATGGCCGCGCAAAGATAGCCGGCAAAGAGCAGCAAATCATTGTCGTGGGGATCAAGTGCCAGCCATGCGCTGGGCTGGGGGGATTGATCCAGCCACTGGGTCATCAACGTTGTCTTGCCCGCGCCCGCTTGGGCCGAGATAAGCGTGAGCTTGCGGTCCAGCCCGCGGTTGAGCCTTTGGATCAAGGATGGGCGCGGGATGGCGTCTGGACACACGCGGGGCCGCTGTAATTTGGTGAAGATCAGCATGCGCTTCCCTCTGACAAGCGGATTACGAAGCTGTCATCTGCCTGTAATCATAGTATAGGGCGTTATGGCTACGTTCGCAAGGGAAATCCCTCAGTGGGGTCGATATCAATTTGGGTTAGATTTCCTGGAAGTGCTCGAAAGGACCATGCACGGGGCACAGAGGCTTTGGCGCCACAGTTCCCGGCTTTTCAGGAATTGTTCCCGATCACCCGGGAATTCCAGCCTGTATGCTTCTTCACAGCGGGCGACGAACGGTCCGCCGCAAGCCCGGCTCAACAGGGCCTCGCGCAACACATTTGACAAGGAGGAAGCATGTTTACGACAATGCAGGTCACCAAACGGTTTCGTTTCTGGATACTCGCCTTGATGCTGCTCGCACCGTCCGCGTGCACCGGCATCCAGCCGGTGACCGCGCCGGCAGTCGCGCCCGAGGAAGCTGCCGCCGAGATTCCGGCCGTCACCATCGAAGTCAACGACGACGGCTTCATCATTCCGGATGACTTCCCCGGCGGCATCGTGGCGGTGACGGTAGAAAACAATGGCAGCAAGGACATGGATGTCGGCTTTGCACGCGTGCGTGACGGTGCGTCGGTCGACGAGATCAAGGCGCTGTTTGCCGATCAGGAGGCCAATCTGATTCCGTTGCTGCAACTGGCCAGCGCCCTGCCGAGCTTCAACCCGATCATTGCCGGCCAGGCGGAGCAGGTGATCATCGACTTCCGCACCGGGCAGTTTCTGGTTGCCGCCAACGAACACGTGGAAGAAATGGCGCCACCCGGGACCGAGTATCTCTTCGGCGAGTTTACGGCCGATGAGTTGGTCGGCACGGTCGAGCCGAAGACGGATGTCACGGTTGATATGCATGACTTTGCCTACACCATGCCCGACAGCATCAGCGCCGGGGAGCACCTGTGGGAGTTCGCCAACACGGGCGAGCAGTGGCACATGCTCTTCTTCGCCAAACTGGGGCCGGACGCAACCATGGAAGACGTCATGAACGCCATGATGGCCGAGGGTGAACCGACGGGACCGCCGCCCTTCGAAATTGTGAATGATGTAGGTCTTGCGCCGATTAGTGAGGGTGAACGAGCATGGCTTTCGTTCTCCCTAGAGCCGGGCTCTTATGTGGTGGCGTGCCCGATTCCCGATCTCGCCGCCATGATGAACGGCGAACCGCCGCTGCCGCATATGGTCCACGGCATGGTGCGTCAGCTCACGGTCGAGCCGTAGGAAATCTCGGTAGACGTGACCCGCAGGTGCGAGGTTCCAGTGCGGTTTCCGACTCGTAGAAGATCATGCGGGTGGTTGAACATTGAAAAATTAATCCGGCAATCCCGTAGGTGTGGTTGGAAACCGCACGAACTCCATCTACCTCTGGTGTTCTTGGAAGATCGTGCGGTTGGTTGAAGGTTAACGAACTAATCTGGCAATCCCGTAGGTGCGGTTTCCAACCGCACGGGCTCCATCTACCTCTGATGTTCTTGAAAGATCGTGCGGTTGGAAACCCCATCTACAATTGCCGGAACATTTTGTCAATCATCAAGAAACCGCACCTACGATTACCAGAATATTTTGGCAATCTTCAAAAAAACCGCACCTGCAATAATTCGCCGCGAGCGCATCATGAACCGGTCCAAATCCGTCGCAGCAGCCGCCCTTATTACCTTCGCCTATTCGCTGTATGCGCTCATCGGGCTCTTCATCCAGTTGGTCACCCAAGGGGATTTTGTGCGCGATGGCGGTATCTTCTTTTCCGCCCTGCTCTTGATCCTGTTCTCTATGGGCTTGGTGGCTGCCTACGGCATCTGGCACAACCAGCGTTGGGGGAAAATTCTGGCAATCGTGGTGTTGACAATCAACGGCTTGCTGGCGCTGCCCGGCATCCTCTTCGGCCCGACTTTGGTGCTCAAAGTCGAGGCCTTCATCGGCGTCGCAGTGGCAATCGTGGTCGCGCTGCTGCTACTGGGTACGCCGGCGGCGGGCCGTTCTCGCTAAACGCAAGGTGACCGATGCAACAGACAACGCTCTTTAAGACCGCCGTGATCGTCCACTTTCTCGTTTCATTATTCAGCGCGTTGTCTGCCTTCCCTGCGCTCCTGGGCGGCCCGGAGACGCCGGGCTTCACCCAGGGCATTCCGCAAGTCGTGATCGTCCTGGGTTCGCTCCTGGGCGTGATGGGCATCGTGTCGGCCTACGGTGCGTGGCATCGGCAAAAATGGGGGATCTGGCTGACCATCGTGTTGGAAGCTGCCAACGGGCTACTGGCCTTGCCGGGCGTGCTCTTTGCACCCAACAACACCGCACGGTTTCTCGCAATCCTTGGCGTTGCATCTGCCGTGTTCGTGATCGTGGGCATGTTGCTCTGGTCATCACCGCCAACTGCACGCCAGGGCAACTAACCGCGGGGCAAAGAAGTCCGACTTATGGCATAAGTCGGACTTCTATCGGTTTTCCTTCTTCCTGGAGTTCATGATGCAAAAAACCACTCTCTTCAAGTCCGCTGTCATTGTGCACTTTGTCGTCTCGCTGTACA
>CAYZLP010000493.1:0-4485 GCA_964478635.1 uncultured Caldilineaceae bacterium | reverse complement strand
TCCGGGAAGAGGCCGTTTTGGCACGCGATTAGGCAAGCTCATAGCCGGCCTCCCGTAGCCGGCGCCTGATCTTTACCCGGGCCTGGTGAATGCGCTGATAGATGACGCTCGGTTCGACGCCTTCCAGCGCCCCGATCTCACCATTGCTCAGTTCGTCGACAAAGCGGGCGAGAAATGCCCGGCGCTGCTGCTCGCTCAGATCCTCTTCAACCGTTCGGTCGACAAGATCCCACATTTCAGACATCTGCAGCTGGGCATCGGGTGCGGGGGCCTCGCTCATCAGTGGTTGCGGGTCGCTGGGAGGAATCCGGGAAGCCAAATCGGCGATGGAGTCCGTACGGATAGTCTGCCAGTGGGCGCGCCGCAACTCATCGGCGGCCGTGCGCAGCGCGATCGTTGCCGCCCAGGCGAGAAATGGGCCTTCGCCCCGGTATTCATTCAATTTGAGATAGACCTTGTGGAGGCTCTGCTGGACGAGATCGCGCGCCAGTTCTTCCCGTTCCGGGCCGGCGAGGGAGGCAAGGCCAACCAGGTTGTCGCCCCGCCGTTCCATGTACGAGCTGACGGCGCGGTATAGATAGCGCCCCAACTCCTGAAAACAGGTCTCTTGCTGGGGAGCGCCATCCTGCTTCAGCCCAGCTAGCCATTCCTCATTACTTCGGGACTCTACCATTGGCGCCTCGTGAAATCAGTCAATGCCGGCAGCAGCCACAAACGGGGATAGGTCGGGCAATCATACTGGCTTTCTTGCCAGCCAACAAAAAAGAGACGACGCATATCCGCATGCGCCGTCTCTCTGACTTTCCGAAGGGTCGCTACTTTCTAAACGCTCCATCCCTCCAAAGCCGTCTTGACCGCCGCGCAGTAGGCGTCTGCCGTTGCACCGTCAAGGACCCGGTGGTCATAGCTGAAACCGAGCGTCGTCATAGGCAGAAAGGCCATGTAATCGCCCGTGTTGGCCTCCAACGGGTGGCCGTTGCTGACGACGACCGGCCGTTTCTCGATGGCGCCCACGCCCAAGATGCCAACCTGGGGCTGAACGATGACCGGCGTCTGGAAGCGACTCCCGGACGTACCGTAGTTGCTCAGGGTGAACGTACCGCCGGTCAAATCATCCTGGGTCAGTTTGCCGGCCCGGGCGCGATTGGCCAGTTCGTTGACCTGACGGGCGATGCCGAGCAGGTTCAGCTCGCCGGCATTTTTGATCACGGGCACGATGAGCCCGCCCATGCCATACTCGTCCATGGGCAGCGCCGTGGCCATGCCGATGTTGTAATAGCGCTTGATGATGACGCCGTCATCGGTCCACGACGCATTGGCCGCGGGCACCGCGCGCAAGCCGTCCACAATGGCGGCGATGAAGTAGGCCGTCACGGTTAGGTTGACGCCCTGGTCGGCAAAGGCCTTTTTGTTGGCCTGACGATGGGCCAGGACGGCCGACATGTCCACATCCCACATGGTCGTCACATGGGGCGCGGTGAAGAGGCTGCTGCTCGTGTTCTTGGCGATGGCCGAACGCATGCGCGTATGTTTGACCAGTTCCTCGCCGGCGCCCAGTTGGGCAGGCGCCGGGGCCGCCGCTGCCGGTTTTGCAGCGGGCTTCGCTGCCGGCGCGGTCGCTGCCGGCGCGGCACTTGCAGGAGTCGTCGCGGACGGCGCCGCAGGCTTGGCTGCCTCTTTGGGCGGCAAGAAGCGGGCTTCAACCTTCACTTCTTCACCCGCGGCCCGGCTGGCAACATAGCTGAGTACGTCATAGCGGGTGAGCGTACTGAAGGGGCGTCCGTCTGCCACATCTTCCAGATCGACGTTGTGGTCGGCCGCCACCCGCTGCACGGCCGGGCTCGGCACATTGGCCAGAGCGCCGGGCAGGGCCGCGGGTCCACCGCCGCCGCCCGTCTTGGCCGCGGCCAGGACATCATTCTTCGTGATCTGACCACCCGGGCCCGTCCCCGCAATGCCAGACAGGGAAACGCCCCGGTCGGCCGCCACCCGCTGCGCCACGGGTGTCGCCTTGGCGCCATAACCGGCGACGTCCGCGCCTGCCTTCACCGCAGATTCGCCTTCATCGGCAGGTTTTTCAAGCGCCGGCTCTTGAGCCGCCGGCTGTTGAGCCGCCGGCTGTTGAGCCGCCGGTTCTGCCTTGGCCTCGGCCTGCGCCCCGACCTCTTCCCCCGGCTCACCGATAATCGCCACGGCGACGGTGGTCGGCGCAATTTCGCCTTCGCTGTATAGAATCTTCAGAATCGTACCGCCGACCGGAGCCTGGATTTCCTGGTCCACCTTGTCGGTGGCCACTTCCAGGATGACATCGCCCTCATTGACCGTGTCGCCTTCGCTGACCATCCAGGAGCTAATGGTGACGTCATCGGCCCCTTCGCCGGCTACCTCGGCAAGAATCAGTTCTTTCGCCATAAGTTCGTCCTCTTTTCGCTATGCGAATGCCGGCGTGCGCATCGTTTCCAACACGGCCGCCTTGATGTTCTTCTTCCAGGGCAGCAGTTCCTCTTCCAGCGGGCCCGAGACCGGAATCGAGGCCGGGGCCATGCCCAGTCGCCGGGCCGGCGCTTTCAACAGATGGGGCGCCTCTTCGTAGATACGCGCCACCAGCTCGGCGCCAATGCCGCAATTGGCCTGAGATTCATGGACGGCCAGCAGACGGCCGGTCTTGGCCACCGACCCATAGACCGTCTCGGTGTCGAGCGGCACGATGCTGCGCAGGTCGACCACTTCGACGCTGATGCCGTGCTCTTGCTCCAACTCGTCCGCGGCTTCCAGGGCCTGCAGCAGTGTGTAGCTAAAGGTCGCCAGGGTCAGGTCGGTTCCTTCCCGCTTGACATCGGCCACGCCAATGGGGACGGTGTATTCCTCATCGGCGTCGGGCATGTCGCCGCGGGTGAAGTAGAGCATTTTGTGCTCGAGGAAAAGAACCGGGTTGGGATCGCGGATGGCCGAAATCAGCAGCCCCTTGGCATCGTAAGGAGTAGCCGGCGTGACGACCTTGATGCCGGGAAACTGGGCAAAGGTGCTCTCGACGCACTGACTATGCTGTGAGCCGTAGCGCTTGCCGCCGCCATGCTGACCGCGGATGACCATGGGCACGTTGACCACGCCGCCGGTCATGTAGTGCATCTTGGCGCCCTGATTGAAAATCTGATCGGCGCAAACCAGAAAGAAATCCATGTACATGAGTTCGACGATGGGGCGCATGCCCACCATGGCCGCGCCGACGACCATCCCCATGAAGCCTTGCTCGCTGATGGGCGTATCGATCACCCGGTTGGGGCCGAATTCGTCCAGCAACTTGCGGGTCACGCGGAAGAGCCCTCCGTAATGACCGATGTCTTCGCCGATCATGAAGACGCTTTCGTCGTTGCGCATCTCATCGCGCAGGGCTTCGTTCACTGCCTGAATATACGTAGTTTTTCGCATTGATTGATATCCTCGCTCCCCGCTACCCAATCGCGTATACGTCTGTGTAGGCCTCCGCCTGATCGGGCCAGGGGCTGTTCTGGGCGAATTCGACGGCCTCTTCCACCTCATCCTCGACCGCGTCGCGGATCGCCTGGAGTTCTTCTTCGCTTGCGCCCCGGTCGAGAAGTTTGTTCTTGAGAACCACGAGCGGTTCGTACTGACGCTGGTCTTCAATCTCCTCGGAGGTGCGATAGGTCTCCAGATCGCCGGCCATGTGACCGGCCAGGCGGTAGGTGATGCCTTCGATGAAGGTCGGACCCTCGCCCGACCGGGCCCGCTTGGCCGCTTCTTTGACAGTATGGTAGACGACTTCCACGTCATTGCCGTCGATCTGCACGCTGTCCATGCCGTAGGCTTTGGCGAAGGTGAAGATGTTCTCTACGGAAGAGGTGCGGGTAATGGGCGTCATTTCCGAATAGCGATTGTTCTCGCAGTAGAAAATGATGGGCAGGCTCCACTTCTGGGCCATGTTGAACGTCTCATGCATGACGCCCTGATACATGGCGCCGTCACCGAAAAAGGTGATGGCAATCTTGTCATCGCCCCGGATCTTGCTGGCCAGGGCCATGCCTGCGGCCTGGGGCACCTGGGCGCCCACGATGCCGTTTGCCCCCATCAGGCCCAGGGAGGGATCGATGAAATGCATGGAACCGCCCTTGCCCTTGGCGAAGCCGTCGGCCTTGCCGAGCACTTCGGCAATGGCGCGCTTTGCATCCATGCCCCGGGCCAGGGAGTGGTGGTGACCGCGGTAGGTGCAGGTCAGATAGTCTCCGGCCTGCAGGGCATCGGCCATGCCGATGGCGCTGGCCTCATGGCCGATGGCCGTATGCATGGCGCCGCCGATCTTGCCCGATTCGGCCAGTTCGAGGAGAGACTCCTCGACGCGACGAATCAGGTACATCATGCGGTACATCCTCAGCAGCTGCTCCAACGGAAGCTGGGGAACGCTTCCAACGGTAACCTCCGCAGCGGTGGCCGAGCCTGCTAAAGCTGTCTCTGTCATGGCTGGTCCCT
>CAYZLP010000492.1:0-4499 GCA_964478635.1 uncultured Caldilineaceae bacterium | reverse complement strand
CACTTCTATTTTCCTGTATGTTTGTATTTCCTTCAAGATTGTCTAGGGCAACCCAGATGTTGATGCCGCCCGTATTTGAGTTGACCTGGGACGTCTGGGGTTCCGATGTACCAGACGAGATAGTCGCCGATCAGTTCGGAAATGTTTTCGTTCTCGGACTTGGTGATAATGTCAAAGTGTTCACAGCGGACGGAACACCGTCAGGCGGATGGGATATCAGAGCTAATGGAGCCGCAGTCGATAGTCATGGGTTTGTTTATCTGAGCGTATTCCATTCCCAAGACCAAACCCTGAATGTTCCCGGACTCTACAAGTACGACCTCGCCGGCAACAGGGTGGAGAATTGGGGGATTCCGGGGGCATTTGGCCGCATGGCAATCGATACTGATGATGTGCTATATGTTATAGGGCCACCCGACCATGTCCAGAAGTATAATACTGAAGGCAGTATGGTTGGCGTTATCCCAATACCCTTCCCGGCTGCCGATATCGATGTCGATCGTGATGGCTCGATTTACTTACTTAGTCACATTGGCCGTGATGAAGAGTGTAATGTTGCCGTAAGCAAGCTCTTTCGGATAAGCCCTTCTGGCGTGGTGGAAGCAAGTTGGGGAGGTTGGGATACAATAGGTGATGAACCGGGCCAACTGGCAAATGTAGTGGGCACTGCCGTGAGCGAAGGCGTTTTGTTTGTTACCGACTATCGCTATGACCCAGTCACGTCTTGTGAGGCAATTCAGGACTGGAGAATCCATCGCATGCAGGCATTTGACAGGGACGGCAATTTTCTGCTGGAGTGGGGTCGTCTCGGCAATGAACTGGAGGATGGCGATTTTGCTGAACATCTCGGTGCCGATGTTGATCCATTGGGTGATTTCCTATACATAGCGGACTCATTTCACTTCCGCATTCAGAAATGGCGAGTTGTGCGCAACGAGCCGCCAAGCTGTGCCGGAGCCTATCCCTCCGCGAATCGTTTATGGCCGCCGGATCACAAACTCGTACCGATCAACATCCTTGGCGTGACCGATCCTGAAGGGGACTTGGTGACAATTGAGATCACGGGTATCACCCAGGATGAACCCGTCCGCCAGCAACGGTATAGCGAGTTTGATGGCTCTGTTGCGTACCTGCGCGCTGAACGAGATGGCAAGGGAGATGGGCGCGTATACGCAGTTGCTTTCTCTGCAAACGATAGTAACGGCGGAACGTGCTCTGGAGAAGTATTGGTCGTCGTGCCGCATGACGCAGGGAGCCAAGCCACAAACAGTGGACAGTATTTCAATGCCATTGCGCCGTTCGTCGTAATGCAGGGCAACGGCATTGAAGATGAGGAGCATCGAATCCTACTGCCCTTTGTGCAGAACAAGTAGATTCGAAGAGAAGCGCTCACGCAAAGGGCGCAACCCGCGCGCTTTGCTCCATGGAGGGGAAGTGGGCCGGCGCGCCGATCCAGAAATTGACGCCGTAGCGGACCACTTTTCGGACCGCGCCGCCGGCCTGCAGCTCGGTCAGGGCTTGCTGCACCTGCTCCGGCGCCCAGCGATCCAGCGTCTGCAGGAGCTGCTCGTCGCTCATGGGGTGACGGGTGACGATGGCCACGATGGCATCGACGACGCTGGCATAGCCGCGCAGATCGAAGTGGCCGGTGGCCGGGTGGACGACGTGCGCGACGTCGCCCAGGATCGCGGTGGCACGCAACAATCCCTCCGCGTCACTGGGCTGCACCCAGGTTTCGCTGGGGGGGCGAGTGGGCAGGTTGACGTGGACTTCGTCAGGGCCAATCGCGTGCAGATGGTCGGCCAGCTCCCGCAACGCGGTTTCCGTGTCGTTGATCCCGGCCAGGAGCATCACTTCAATCCATAGCATGCCGTCGTATTCGGCCCGAAAGGCGCGCAACCCGTCGATCAGGCGGCTGAAGGTCGCCTCCGGGTGGGGACGGTGAATCAATTTGTACAGATCCGGGTTGCCGGCCGAAAGGGTCGGCATGACGACATGGGCGGGAAGCAATTCGCGACGGACGTCGGGTCGATAGAGCAGCGCGCCATTCGTGATCACGGCCACCGGGATATCGGTGAGCGCCTTCACTGCGCGGATGAGCCATCCGAGCCCGCTATGGAGCGTGGGTTCACCCGAGCCGACGAAGGTGATGTAATCGATCTCGCCCGGCCCATGGGCGTCGAGCACCGCGGTCAGCTCGTCCATGATCTCCTGGCGCGGCACATATTCCGCGCGTTCGTTGACCAGCGGCATGGTCCGCCCAAGCTGACAATAGACACAATTCCAGTTGCAGGTCTTGAGCGGAATGGGATCCACGCCCAGCGACTGTCCCAGGCGCCGGGACGGGATCGGTCCGTAGATGGTTCCCATGAGGCAGGCCCGCTACTCGTCGGCTGGGGCGCGAATGATGAGCAGGGGTCGATCGGCCTGCTGCAGTACGCCGGCCGCGACGCTGCCGTAGAAGACCCGGGCCAATCCGGAACGACCGTGGCTGGCCATGGCAATCAGATCGGCATCTTCCCGCTCGGCTACGTCCAGAATGGAGCGGACGACGGGTCCTTGCACCACGACCTCACGGGCCTGGAGACCCTTGTCCCGAAATCTTCCCAAGATACCCCGCAGGTACAGATCGGCATCCTGGCGGCGGCGCTCCGCCTCCTCCGCATCGAAATAGGGCACCATGTCGTAGGGCGTGACCAGCGCCGCGGTCGGTTCCAGAACCTGCACGAAGACCACTTCGGCGCCCAGCACGCTTGCCAGTTCCTCAACGTGGGCGATGATCGCCTCTGCACGATGAGAGCCGTCCAACGGTACCAGGATTCGTTTATACATGGCATCCTCCGCCCAACTAGTATCGGCGTGAATACCACGACAGAAATCCGGCACTTCTACCTCTGGTAGAAACTGTATGAGGATTTCTGCCTGGATTCACTAGGCCAGATAAAATAGGAAAGCCTGGAGCGGTGCCCCAATCGGTCCGTTCCCAGGCACGGGTGGTTCAGATCCCGCGATCGCGGCGGCGACCCACGGCAAAGTAGCTCAGCGGCCCGACGAAATTGATGAACGAGACCGCATACCACATTGGCTTGGGGCCACGGATCGCTTCCGCCGACCGGCGGCGGATGTCCCACAGCGCCCCAATCAGCAAGCCAATCTGGACGATGCCGCCCAAAATCAGCGCAGCGCGGGCCTGTGGGCTCAACTCGGACCAGTCCCGTCGTGCAAAACGTTCTTTCTGCATCATGACACCGCCTCCTCAACGGTGAGATCAAACAAAAATCACGCCTTCAGCATACCGTTAAGCTCGGCCGGGTGACAGGGGCAAACGACACGCGCGCAAAGGGATATTTGTCCCAATCGAGCTATCTCCCGGAACCGGCCGGGGCGCCCACTTGCAGCAGCTCCTCGATCACGGCCGCGACGCCATCTTCGTCATTTGTGCCGGTGATGCGCGCGGCCACGGCATGGACCTCGGGGACGGCATTGGCGACGGCCACGCCCAGACCCGCCCGGCGCACCATCTCCACGTCATTCACATCATCGCCAAAGGCAGCCACGTTCGCCAATCCAAGATTCCAATGCCCCAGCACCACTTCCAACGCGGCCACCTTGTCGGCCGACTGGGACATGAGCTGGATCAGGCGAAAGCGATTGGAGCGCATCAGGCGGGTCGAGGCCGGCAGGGCCGCCAGCAGCGCTTCGAGATCGGCATCATCGCGCTCGAAATCCGCGTCGGGCCGGGTTGGAAAGAAGAGGATCTTGGCCACGGGCTCGGTCAAAATGTCCAGCAGATTCTCGGTATAGACGTACTGCTTGGGTCGATCCGGCGCGCGGTTCAGGTAGATCTGATCGTTGATCTCCAGACCGACGGCATAGTTCAATAACGAGGCCTGGGCGGCTTCGACGATGGTCCGGGCATCGTCTATCGGTATCAGATCGGCGTGGATGACCCGGCCCGCCATGCGGACGTCCGCACCGTTGTACGCTATGAAGGGCGCGTCGTGCAGCAGGCCAGGCAGGGACGGCGCGATGCTGCGGGGCGGCCGTCCGGTGGCGATGACCGTGCGCCCGCCTCCCGCCTGCCAGGCTTCCAGCGCGGCCAGGGTGCGGGCAGAGACAGTGCCGTCGCTGCGCAGGAGGGTGTCGTCCATATCCACGGCAATAACGCGGATTTCTGACTCTTGCATGGTACAATTCCTTCTAGACTCGAATTTACATGAGCACGGTATTGCCGGCGTGACCGTCACTGGCAAAACCAACTTTGGCTGATCAGACTCGTTTGCGCCAGTGACGGTCACGCCGCCAGGAAGCAGCGGAGCAATCCAAACACGACGCTTCTTCAAGTGTACCATAGGGCAGAAGGTTGGCGGCTGAATCGCCGCGCCCCTTTCCATTCCGACAGTTTTAGTAGTTCCCGATTTGGAGAAGGACGGGATTCCTCGCTGGTATTTCGCCAGAGTGAGGGGGACTACGCAGACCCGCTCGGAATGACAAATCGT
>CAYZLP010000491.1:0-4507 GCA_964478635.1 uncultured Caldilineaceae bacterium | reverse complement strand
TTCCTATGCTGCGAACCGGGGTTGACACCATCGAAATCGAACGCGTACGTGAAGCCATCGAGCGCCACGGCGACCGCTTTCTTCACCGCGTCTACACGCCGGCGGAACTGGCTGGCTGCGGCGGACGGGTCGAATCGCTGGCTGCGCGCTTTGCCGCCAAGGAAGCGGTCGCCAAGGCCCTGGGCACCGGCATCTGGCGCCACGGCGTCACCTGGACCGACATCGAGATCCGCCGCCACCGCGAAAGCGGCGCCCCCCTCCTCATACTCCACAACGCGGCCGCAGCACAATCCGAAGCCCTGGGCCTCCGGGAGTGGTCCCTGAGCCTCACCCACGATCGCAGCCGCGCCATCGCCTTCGTCGTCGCCCAAAGCTGACGCAGATGCGTAATGGGGCGCATGTCATCGCCGACAAACTCTACTCGTACCCGCCATTGTCAATTGTCCATTGTCGAGGGTCGATTTTTACTTGTCACCCCCCAATCGCAATCCCTCTCTCCTCCGGCGTCAACACCTCCAACACCTGACAAGCCAGCTCATATCGGCCGAAACTGGGCATGAGATAGACGCCCTGCACGTAAGGCAACCCTTTCAGATCGGTCAGGAGTTCCTGGGCCATGAGGACGCCTTCATACCGGCCTTCCTTGCCGGCTTTGCGCATGCGCTCCAGCGCCTCCTCACTCAGCGTAATACCCGGCACCTCGTTGTGCAGGAAGCTGGCGTGCTTGTGGCTCTGCAGGGGCAAAACGCCGATCAGCACCGGTACGGGGAAGGTTCCGTGGCGTTCTTCGTAGACTTCCAGAAAGTTGAGCCAAAGCTGCGGATCGTAGATTGGCTGGGTCATGGTGAAGTGGGCGCCGCCGCTCACCTTTTGATGGAAGCGGTCCACTTCTTCCGCCAGATCCGCGCGGGTCGGGTCGCAAGCCACGGCAATGGTGAAGTTGCCCTTGCTGCCCATCTCGCGGCCGGAGAGATCGAGGCCCTGATTGAACTTGTCGATGATCCGGACCAGGCCGATGCTGTCCACGTCATAGACGGGCGTGCTGGAACGGTTGTCGCCCAGGCTGGGCGGATCGCCGGTGAGGGCCAGGATATTGCGCACGCCCAGCGCCCGCGCGCCGATCAGGTCGGCCTGGAGCCCCATGAGGGAGCGATCCCGGGTCGTGAAGTGAAGGATGGTCTCGATATCGGCCTGCTGCTGAATCTGGGTGCAGAGGGCCAGCGCACCCATGCGCACCCGAGCCATGGGGCTGTCGGCCACGTTGACCGCATCCGCGCCCATGGAGCGGGCGTGCTTGGCGCCTTCGATCTGCTTCTCCGCGTTGAAGCTGCGGGGCGGATCGACCTCCACACTGATCACAAACTTGCCGTCCCGCAGCTTCTGCAACAGCGAGGTGGGTCCGTCGTCATCGGCCGCAAAGTCGGATGCGCTGCTGATCTGCAGCTCGGGGGCATCTTCATCCACGATAGAAAGGGACGTCGGAGCGCCAGTCGTTTCACCGGCCAGGGCGGCATCGAGTGCGGCCCGCATGTAGCGGATGTGCATGGGCGACGTGCCGCAGCAGCCGCCGATCAGGCGTGCGCCTTCGGCCAGGAAGCGAGGCGCATTGCGTCCGAAATATTCAGGGCTGGCGGGATAGGAGAGGCGCCCTTCCACCCGTTCCGGAAAACCGGCATTGGGCATGGCGCTCAAGAGGCCATCGGGCGCGGCCTCGTGAATCATGTGGAGCGTCTTCAGCATCTGGGCCGGACCCACCGAGCAGTTCACCCCGATGGCATCGGCGCCCACTGCCTGGAGCCGGGCCACGACCTCGGCCGGCGTCGAGCCGTCGGGCGCGCGGTTGTCCTCGCTGAAAGTCATGGAGGCAACAACCGGCAAGTCGCAGACTTCTTTGGCCACGGTCACGACCAGTTCCAGCTCATCCAGGCTGCCGAACGTCTCAAAGAGCAGCAGATCGGCGCCCGCTTCCCAGAGGACGGAGATCTGCTCCTGATAGGCCAGGCGCACGGCTTCGTATGTCGGCGAACCGGGCAGGCCAACGGCGACGCCACTGGGGCCGGCATCGCCGGCAATAAAGAGGGCGCGGCCTGCCACCTCCCGCACATCGCGCACCAGCTTGACCGCCTTGAAATTGAATTCTCGCACGCGGTCGGCCAGGCCGTACTCAGCCAGGCGCAGGCGATTGGCGCCAAAGGTATGGGTCTTGATGATATCGGCCCCGGCGCTGGCATAGGCCTGATGCACTTCGGTTACCCAGCCGGGCCGGGTCGCCACCAGCAGTTCCAGGCACTGTTCGCTGCTCGCGCCTCGAGCATAGAGCAATGTACCCATTGCGCCGTCAAACAGTAGGGGCCGTTCCTGCAGTTTTGTTAAGAATGGATGCATGATTGTTTTCCGTAGACTGTGTATTGCCACTCCGCGTCCGATTTATACCATTAATCGGGGTTTTGCGGTAAAATCCTGCATTGGCTTCCCAGACGGGTAGCGTCCGGCTCGAAATTTGGAAACTATGAGCGAATCAACATTGAATCATCCTGCGCCCCTGCCCTTTCCGGTGGGCGGCAATGAAATCTCCCCGCCAGAGGCCATGGCCCTGGCCGATCGCCTCCAGACCATGCTCGCCGGCGAGTTGGCCGTCGAGTCGGTCAAGCTGGGCCGGAATCCCAAGGAAGAAGGCGTGGTCGTCATCCACGGTCGCCTGCTGGGACCCAGTGCGGAACTCTTTCCCCGCTGGCTCGCAGCGCTGAACGCGCAAGGCTATACGCCCGTGCTGCGCCCGGCCGAGGGAGGCGACAAAAACGATGTCGTGCTGCATATCATGGCCGGCGTGGCGCCCGAAGCCCACCCCCGGGTGTGGATCAACGGACTGCTCTTTGTTCTGACGGTGATCAGCACCCTTTTTGTCGGCTCGCTATACGGCGGCGCGGATATCCAGGCGGACACGCCCTGGGAGTTGCTCGCACCGCAGAACTTGCTGCAGGGCTGGCCCTTCGCTGTCACCCTCATGGCCATTTTGCTGGCCCATGAGTTCGGTCACTACTTTGCGGCCAAAGCCCACAAGGTGGCGGTGACCCTGCCCTATTTCATTCCCATGCCCCTGGGCTTCGGCACCCTGGGCGCCTTTATCCAGATGAAAGCACCCGTGCCCGACCGGCGCAAGCTCTTTGACATCGGCGTGGCGGGCCCTTTGGCCGGACTGGTGGTGGCAGTGCCGCTGCTTTTCATCGGCCTTCGCACCAGCCCCGTGATCGTCCCGCCCCAGCTAGAAGGCATGATGCTGGAAGGCAACAGCATTCTCTACTACTTCGCCAAGATCTGGGTCCATGGCCAGCCGCTGCCCGATCCGGTAACCGGTCTGGACGTCATGATGAATCGGGTCACCTTTGCCGCCTGGATAGGCTTGCTGGTGACGGCCCTCAATCTCCTGCCCGTGGGTCAGCTGGATGGGGGGCACACGGTCTTTGCCCTCTTCGGCGAACGGGCCCGGATCGTCAACATCATTGCCGTGATCGCCATGGGTCTGCTGGCCATCGCGGGCCTTGCGCCGCTGCAGGAAGCGGTTCCCTGGCTGGTCAACATCGGCTTTACCGGCTGGTTCCTTTGGCTCATTCTGATCGGACTGGTCATCGGTCCGTTTCACCCGCCCGCGCTCGACGACGTCACCGAACTCGATCCGCGGCGCCGTTACATCGGCTATGCGGTCATCATCATCTTCATTTTGGTCTTCACGCCCGTGCCGCTGAGACCGATTTAATCGATTCCCGTTTTCAACGCACACAAGCAGGGTACTCATGAGTTCTCATCCCACCATGCAAGAAGTCATCCGCCGGCTCGACGAATATTGGTCCCAACACGGCTGTCTGGTCTGGTTTCCCTACAGCGAAAAGGTTGGCGCCGGCACCATGAATCCGGCCACCGTGCTACGCGTCCTCGGCCCCGAGCCGTGGAACGTGGCCTATGTGGAGCCTTCCTTCCGGGCCGATGACGGACGCTATGCGGAAAACCCCAACCGCATGCAGATGCACAACCAATATCAGGTCATCCTCAAACCCGACCCCGGCAATCCCCAGGAACTATACCTGGGCAGCCTGGAGGCCGCCGGCCTGGATCTGACCAAGCACGATGTGCGTTTCGTCGAAGACAATTGGGAATCGCCTGCGCTGGGCGCTTGGGGCCTGGGCTGGGAAGTGTGGCTGGACGGCCAGGAGATCACCCAGTTCACCTACTTCCAGCAGGTGGGCGGCACCCCGCTCGACCCGGTGGCCGTCGAACTGACCTACGGCCTGGAGCGCATCCTGATCGCACTCAACAACGCCAAAGATATCTGGGGCGAGGAATGGGCTCCCGGTGTCACCTATGGCGAAGTCCGCCGCCGGGAGGAGTTCGAACACAGCAAATACTACTTCGAGATCGCTGACGTCGAGTCGATGCGTGAACTCTTCGAACGTTACGAACGCGAATGCAGCACCTGCCTCGAACAGGGACTGGTCCTGCCTGCTTACGATTA
>CAYZLP010000490.1:0-4525 GCA_964478635.1 uncultured Caldilineaceae bacterium | reverse complement strand
TGGATCCGCAGAATCGAGTGGGGATTTGGCGCTATATCCGCGCCTTGCGCGACGAGCACGGCATTACCCTTTTGCTCTCGACTCACTACATGGACGAAGCCGAAACGTTGGCCGATCGAGTCGGGATTATCGATCACGGCCAACTGATCGTCGAAGGAGAACCGAAGGCGCTGATTCAGGCCATGGGCGCGGACATTATTCACCTTACCGGACAGGGCAAT
Organism: uncultured Caldilineaceae bacterium; assembly: GCA_964478635.1. Taxonomy (GTDB): domain Bacteria; phylum Chloroflexota; class Anaerolineae; order Caldilineales; family Caldilineaceae; genus JAGRCP01. The sequence continues at coordinate 4,304 of CAYZLP010000490.1, read as the reverse complement.
GCTGAGGACTTTGCTGCGGAGTTGACCGGGCTGCCCTATGTTTCCCACGTCGACAGCCATGCACTCGCCGAGCATCAGCGGCTGCAGATCGGCGTAGACAATGGAGACCAACGGCTGGCCGATGTGATCACCCGGGCGTCAAAGTGCGATTTCCTTGTCCAGGAAGTGAGCGTTGCCAAACCCAGCCTCGGCGATGTCTTTATGGCCAAGACCGGACAAGCCTTGCGAGATTAAGCCCACGCATGGCCGAGAACCAACCGGACCGTCCGCTAATCACCCCAGTATCGCATCAGCGGCAGATAGCGGTTCTGGTCTAGTTCGGCAACCCGGATTCTGTAGCCCGTCTGGTTGCCGTAGCCCATGGTGTTGAAGGGATGAACCAGCAGATAATAAGCGCCATCTTCCGGCGCAGTCCAGAGGACGGCCGACGCCACGAAGTCGTAGCGGGTTTCCTCCGAAACTGCGCCCGCGCTGCTGCGATCGTCGTTGTATTCCAGGAGTGACAGCTGATCCTGGTCGTATAGCCAGAGGACGGTATCGCTGCGTCGCTCCAACTCGTAGGTGTAGATGACATAGAGAACGCCGGCCTCTGCCTCAAAGGAAAACCAGTCGTTGTCTTGCGGTCGATGAAAGTTGTGTTGTTCGCCCTCCTCATTGACCACTAACCTACGACCGATCGAGACATCCCCATCCGGTTCGTACTCATCACCTACGAACCCTTCACCTCGACAGCCGGCCGAGAGCGGATCGGCCATACAGTCGTTGATCCAATCAGTGAAGCGCGAGACGCGGGTGTAAACATTGTAGCGCTGATAGCCGGTACACCCCGCCGCTCCCCAACTGACAATACCGACCTGCGCCCAGCCGGGTCCACCTTCGATCGGCACCATCAAGGGTCCGCCGCTGTCACCATAGCAAGCACTGCGGTCGCCCTCATCGTAGCCGGCGCAAATCATGTTCTCGGTGATGAGGCTGCCCCATGCTTGATCGGAGCCGCAAATCTCCCGCGACACCAGGGGCAGCGCAACCTGTCGCAGTTCATCGCTGGGCAGGGGCAGGTCCGGAATATAGCGACCCCAGCCGATGACGGTCGCCATCGCGCCCTGTTCGGCCAGATCCTCATCGTCGGGCATGTCCAGCGAAACCGTTGTCTGGTCTGACGACGCGGCCAGCCGCAGCAGGGCAAGATCCGCATCCAGGGCAAATGTGCTGTAGTCGGGATGAATGATGATCAGATCGACGGGGATGCGCGTGCCGTCGCTCGCTGACAATACATTCTGCCCCAATAACACATCGAGCATGCCGGGAGCATTGGGCAAGCCATCGACGCAGTGCGCTGCGGTCAATACCCAATTCGGCGCCACCAGCGACCCGCCGCAATATTGGCCGTAATATGCGTCCGGTTGCCCCGGCTGAACCAGGGCCGCTTGCCAGGGCCAGGCGCCCTCTTCCGCAATCTCCCCTCCCACAATGTCCGGTACTTCCTGCTCTACGCTGGCAGTGTTGGATGCAGGGCCGACGGGCTTCACATGCCGGGGCGCTTCCTTGTGACGGTCGGGCAGCGTAGGGGTTGGGGGCGTGGGCGCCTGCGCAGCAACGGTCTGAGCGGTGGCAATGGCTAGCGCAGCGCCGGCAACCAAGGCGATCAGGATACACGCGGTCGTCTTGTTGCATACAAATCTGCCCATGCTGTACATAGCGCGCCTCCAAAAGCTAGGTCACCGTCTCCGTCACACCGTCACGATTCCTACGCAGCGCCAAAGACAGCCACCACGTTTTGGCCCCCGAAGCCAAAAGCGTTGACCAGGGCATAGCGAGCGTCCGTCTTCTGAGCGACATTACCCACAATGGGCACATCCAGTTCAGGATCGGGCGTATAGTTGATGGTAGGCGCGACCACGCCTTCACGCAGCGTGCAGATTGCGGCGACGGCAGATTGAGCGCCCGCTGCGCCGAGGGCATGCCCGACCATGCTCTTGATGCTCGTGATCTGCATATCGTAGACGGCTTCGCCAAACGCGCGCTGGAGCGCCTTGGTTTCGCCGGCATCATTGAGCACCGTGCCGGTGCCGTGAGCGTAGACGACGCCAACATCCTTGGGTTGGATGCCGGCCATAGAGAGCGCACCGGCCAGGGCCCTCGCCGCGCCATCCCCTTCCGGGTCGGGTGCGGTGATGTGATAGGCGTCGCCCGTGAGCTTGCCACCCAGGACTTCGGCATAGATCTTGGCGCCCCGGGCTCGGGCATGCTCCTCCGTCTCCAGGATGAGGGCGCCCGCGCCTTCACCCGTCACGAAGCCGTCCCGGTCAACGGAGAACGGACGACAGGCGTGCTGGGGGTCGTCGGTGCGGTTGGAAAGAGGCCCCATGCGTCCGAAAGCCGCCATAGTCAGGGCAGACACCGCCGATTCAGTGCCTCCGGCGATCATGATATCCGCCTCGCCCCGTTTCAGATAGTGATAGGCTTCGATGACCGAATAGTGGCCGCTGGCGCAGGCGGCCGTACTGGTCATCACCGGCCCTCGTGCGCCGGTTTCGATGGAAACCAGACAACTCACGGCATTGGCCATGGCGCTAGGCACGACGAAGGGACCCACCGCGCGCCAGCCCCGCCCCTCCATGAGATGCGTCGCCGCCTCAATTTCGGTGATACCGCCGCCGCCGGTCGCCATCATGACGCCAACGTTGTACCAATTGCTCTCATCGATGGTTAATCCGGCGTCGGTCAACGCCTGCTGGGAGACCGCAATGGCGAATTGCGTCGAGCGGGCCGTCCGCCGGGCAAGCTTCCGATCCATGTAGTCCAAGGGATCGAAGTCCTTGACTTCGCAGGCCATGCTGTAAGGCATGTCGCCCACATCAAAGGAGGTGATCGGTCCCGCACCGGACGTGCCGGCCACCAGATTCTGCCAGAAGGTTTCAACATCATTGCCAATAGGCGTAATCGCGCCCATACCGGTAACAAAGACTCGCGTCATCTTTCGACTTTCTCTTTCTTGCAGGTTAATCCTGGCTGGCGGACAAAGCGTGCTGCACGAGCGGGAAACGAAATCCGTCGCTTCAACATACGCTTCACTACGCATGGTTAAGCAGTTATTTCGACAAGAGACAACGTCAGTATACCAGAACCCGCGCAATCCGCTAGAGTCGCGGCGCTGGCGCAGCGTGTCGCCGGCCGTGATTTGGTGCCTTGCCGGCGCGCTCATGATCGGTCGGGTTGACAAGCCGGGTGCGTTGCGTGTATCGTTCGAGTCTGAGCTCGTCCTTCACTGCCCAAAAGGGCAACCGCAATCTCTATGGCGCCTGCACAATCATCCCAGCCCGATCAGCAATCCGAACTGCTTGAGTCGCTGCACCTGCCTGTGGAGCGTGTAGGCGCGCTCCCCCCAGAATTGCGCGACGCACTTCTGGATTTCACCCGGACATGGGCTGCACCGCAGGATCTGCTGGTGCTCGTCACGGCCCTGCGTGAAAGCCACGGCCCCCTGCTCTTTCTCCTGGACGAGCAGGCAATCGCCTTGCTGCGATCCGGTGATGCGGACGCTGCGCTGGAGACGATTGAGCGTCGCCAGCGGCGCAGCACGACCATCCAGAGCCAGGCAATGGAAGCGCGCGCGCTGCTGGCCGCGGGCTATGAAGAGCACGCATTGGACGTCGTGAAGGACATCAGTGAGGCCTATCCGCGGAGCGTCGTTGCCATCACCGCCGGCGCGGAAATTCTGACCGGGCTGGGACGCTTTGAGGATGGCGCCGTGCTTCTGCGCGCCTACCTTGAGCAGCGGCCCGGCGACCTGGAAGCGATCCTGGCCATGGCGAGCCTCGCCCTCCGGGCCGGGCAGGATGACCTTGTCGCGGAATACTCGGCTCGCCTGGGCTCCGGCATCCCGGCCGGCATCACCGACATCCAGCTGCAGCGACTCCAACGGCTCATGGACGAGACCGGACAAACCGAAGGAGCGCGCGCGGCTCAGCTCGAGTTGGAGCGCAGACGGACGCTCCAACGTCAGGCCCTTGCCAAGGTGCTGACGCCCTTTACCGGCCGGGAAGCGGTCGCGGAAGAAGACCTTCAGGCTCTTTATCGTAGCCTCGGCGGGGGCGCACCGATCGAACTCGATCGGAAAGAGAAGCGCAACATACAGCTTGAGATGGTGCGGCACTTTGGCTTCATGCAGCTGCGGGAAGGTCAAGCCGAGACCATTGCCGCCGCCCTGCGCGGTGAGTCCATTCTCACCGTCATGCCCACGGGAGCGGGCAAATCAGTCTGCTACCAGCTACCGGCCCTGGTCCAGCCACGGGCCACGCTCA
>CAYZLP010000489.1:0-4526 GCA_964478635.1 uncultured Caldilineaceae bacterium | reverse complement strand
GCCGATGCCGCGGTCAATCCCGTCGTAGATGCCGTTTCCACCGTTGTCAACCCCAGGCATATCCCTACCAGGCATATCCCCGCCACCGATAGTACCGCCACTTCCCGGCTCGCCCGGCGTCCCGGCATCGATTTCCGGCGTGGTTGGGCTGCCGGGAGCGGAACCACTGCCCGGACCGAAGCCTTCACGAAAGCCGACTGATGCTTCCTCTTCCGCTTCTCTGAGCAGCTCACGAATTGCATCGGTTGCCTGTCCAGCTTCGTTTAGCGCATTGATGAGACGGCGCACCGCCGGGATGACTTTGTCGTCCATTTCGCCAACAAATGCATCGGAGCCACGCCCGATCCAGCTTTCGCCCCTTAGTTTCTCCATAGCTCGCAATACGGTAGCCAGCATGCTGGCGGTTACCTCGGATTGCCGCCGAAAACGGCCGGCATTGGCCGTTAGTTGTTCGTAATCGGCTCGGATTAGGTTGGCCATTGGGGTATCCTCATTCTTGGACTTCCGCTTGTGATGCCTCGTTATTTGTCGCTGCTTCGTCGTTACTTTGCGTTTCAGGAGATTGTGATTCTTGGTCGGCGTTGTCATCCGAATTTTGCAATCGCATGAAACGGAGCGTTAGCTCGCTGCGGTCAAGCCGGATCAGATCACCGTCGTGGAGCCCGCGTTTGCGCCCACGCTGGAGTCGAAACTCTTCGGTACCCCTGATTAGCGTCGTGCCGTTATTTGATAGATTGTCGATTACGTAATCGCCATCTTCATAGTCGATGCGTGCATGACGGCGCGAGACCCGTAGTCCCGTTGTGTAGGGTTCCAGATTGACAGCAACCAATTCGTTTTGGCCGAGTGAACTGTCCAGACGGCCAATAATGGCCGGCAGCCAACGTAGCGGATAGACCGCGCCGCTACTCTGTTCGCGCAGGTAGATGCGTTCCGGGGGTGCGGACGTGCCGGGCGGCAAATCCAGAGGACGTTCCACCAGCGCGACCCGGGCATTCTTGACCAGCTGCGCTTCGAGAGACTGGTCGTCGTCGAGATATTCACCGTTCTCTACCCGCCTTAGCCGGTAATGCCAGGGGTCACGGCTCAGATACTCGATCTCCTGGAACTCGGCCAAAATGGCCTCAATGAATTCACCGGGCCTAAGATCCGGTAGCGCTACGGCCAACTGTTCTTGCTCGCGATCGAGTACATCGACCAATAGCTCTAGTTTTGCCATGTTTCAGTCCATTTCGTGCCATTTGCGATCATTAGTCGACCTCTGGTTACACATCGTTCTTGGAAGCCGAATCTTTCGATCCTGGCCCGCCATTCTCCTGGTGACCGTCAATTGCCGGTAAGTATTCATCCGCCATGCGGAGAATACTATCGATATCGGTCAACATGTCGGTGATAGTTGCCCCGCCCGGCACCGTCTCTTGTAGCGCAGCCTTGATCAATTCGACCAGGACATCTGCGTGGGGCCAACTGGCGACATCTGTTTCATCGTCCTTGCGTAGCATGATGACGCGGCGGAGCATGTCGATGGCTTCGACAACCTGGGGATCCATGTCCGTTGCAGGCGCTCCTTCCGCCCCATCCCCGCCGTCGCGCCAGGAGACCGCGGTCCGTGCCGGGAATTTGGCCAGCACGCGATTTACCCAGTTGTCCAACGACGTCGTGTTGCGCGCCTCTAGTTCTTCATCCTCCAACTCCAGCGACGGTGAAACGTCCAGTTCATATGGACTGGCGATTTGCACGATGCTTGCTTGTCCTGATTTGACCGTATAGCCACGGCCCACCGCGAGCTCTCGATCCCGAAGCCCTGCAGGATGTTTTCCAACGCGCAAGTTATCCAGGGCCTGTGCTGTGCGCAATCCGATGCCGTAGTTTGCCGATTGCACGCGGCGGCGCAAGTCGCCACCGCTGCCGTCCAGTGCGCCTGCGATAACGAAATGGAGTCCATCACGGCCGAAACGTCGGGCGAGTTGGGCCATCTGTTTCTGCTGGTCGAAAGAGAGTTCCTCTTCAAAATCATCGAAGTTGTCAATGATGATGAAAATTTCCGCCTCGTCTTGCGCTGTCGACAACTGTTCGCACTCCGACTGGAGACGGCTTAAGAGGACGGGCAACTCCTCGATTTCCGTGATCGCCGCAAGTACGTGGGGCAATGCAGCCAGCGAATTTTCGCCGCCGTATTCGATGAGACGCCGCTGCAGATCGATCAACACAAGCCGAACTTGAGCGGGAGCGTAGCGCATCGTGAGCGACAAAACCCAGTTGTAGAGCACGGTCGATTTCCCGGAAAAGGGCGGTCCCGTCACTGCGAAATGTGGTCCCATGCGCCGAAGATCGTAAAGCGCCGGTTCCAGGTCGCCCGCTTGGCCCAAGATGGCCACGGCATGGCGGCGCGTCGTCAGGGGCGCACGTTCGTTGACCGTCTGGAGCGGAACAAGTTCCGGCAATGTCTTGATCGGATCGGGCGTCGTGCGCAGGCCGCCCTGTTCTTCGATCCATGTCTCCATCTCGCGGCCCATGCGGCGCAACTCGATAGCTTCGCCGTCGCCGATTTGTCGGCCATCGTCCGTAAAAAGACCGACCGGCATGGCTGCATGAAACATCAATGGACGTCCGCCATGGCGACGATAGCCGCGGCCGGACGTCGCGCCGAAATCGACTGCGCCACGCCCCACGATATCCAGATAGACATCCGCATTCGACTGACGGAAGGTCAGTCGATCACTGAAGAGACTGTAGAGGCGACTGGGAATGCCGGCGTTGGTGTTGGCCGTGACGACGAAAGAGATGCCCACGGGTAGGGAACGACGGATGATGGGAATCAATGTATTCTCCACCAACGGCATGTAGTTCTCCGTTAGCTCCGACAGATTGTCGATCAGGACCAGAATAGCCGGTATGGTCCGTTCCGGATGCAGCGCGTTGTATTCCCACAGGGTTGGCGCATCGGCTTCGCTGAGGAATTTCTGGCGCTCCTCCAACACGCGAGTGAGCTTGCCCATCAGGCGATTCAGGCGTTCGTCATAGGTCTCTTCGTCGGCATAGATGACTGTGCCCACATGCGGGAGGCTTTCGACACTGCGGAAGTTCCGTCCCCCTAGGTCAAGCACATAAACGTGGAGTTCATCGGGGGAATGGGTTGCGGCCAGACTGGTGACAATGGTGCGCAAGAGATTGGTTTTGCCGGAACCCGAGTCGCCAAAGACTACCAGGTGTTGGTTTCGCAGTTCGAAGACGAGGGGTTCCTGGCGCGCTTCAGCCGGGTCGTCAAGCAAACCGGCGACTGCTCGCAACGCCCCCCGCTGCCAGTCAACGCCTGGCCAGAGACCTTCATGTTCTCCATTCAACCAATCGTTTGTCGAGGGCAGCAGCACAAAAGAACGATTGTGTTGGGCATCTTGCAGACTTGATTGAAGACTGAATACTTCCGGCAAGAAGCCGGGCCATGGTTTGGGCGCCATCACGCCGTCCTGCAATTCCCGCGCCAGGGAGACCACCGTCTCGTACAATTTTGCCGGTTCTTCATCGGCGGCAAGTGCCGGCGAACTGCGTCTGGCAGGCCATAGCACATTCGCTTCACGGTCATCCGGCTGGCTTTCACCGGTATACGAAACTTGGATTAACTCGATGTTTTCGTTGCCGATTTGCAGATAGCCGCGGCCCGGAAGGCCATTGGGCAACAGTGCGGCATCGGGGCGGCGCAGCATCTCCCGGCTGGTGTCCAATTCTTCGACACGCAGGCAAATACGTAACTTGATATTGGCCCGCATCTGATCCGTCACACCTTTGGGGCGCTGGGATGCCAGGATGAGGTTAATACCCTGGGCGCGACCAACACGGGTAATGCTTTCGAGTTCCCCTCGATATTCAGGGTTGTCATCGATCATTTCGGCATATTCATCAATGATGATGAAGAGGTGGGGATAGGCTTCATGGGTGCGATGGAGATTTTTCCGTCGATATTCGATAATATCCTTGGTACCCGTTTCGGCGTTGAGCCGCTGGCGTCGCCGAATTTCGGCATTGATGGCCGTAAACATGCGCGCGACAGCCGCTTTGTTGAGATTCGTGACAATGTCAACGCAGTGCGGCAGCCCCTCGAAGGGCCGGAAAGCGCCACCGCCTTTGTAATCGACCAATACCAGATTCAGGATATCTGGGCTGTAGTTGACGGCCAGCCCGACGATCATGGTCATGAGCAGTTCGGACTTGCCTGAACCAGTGCCGCCTGCGATCAAGCCGTGGACGCCGTCGGTCTTAGCCGACATGTGCACGACGCGCTGGTGATTGCCGGAGACAATGCCCAAAATATACTGGAGCCAGTCGGCATTCTCTGCAGCGGATGTGCGGCCCCATGTCGTTTGCATGGCCTGAAGGAGTCCCCCGGCAAAATTCGGCTCGATGGGGAAGTGGTGGGCTTCCGCCAATACCTGGCGATAGGAAGAAGAGGTCGGTAAGGCGTCGATACGGAAAGGTTCGTCACCGCTCCAGCTTTCGGCGCCTGCACTGCGCATTCGTTCACCAAGCAG
>CAYZLP010000488.1:0-4526 GCA_964478635.1 uncultured Caldilineaceae bacterium | reverse complement strand
TACTATCGCTTTGCCCAAGAGTATCAGCGCCTCGTCGCCGCGCGCGGCTATACCCTCCACATCCGCCCCACGGCCGGCTCCATCGAAACGCTGGAGCTATTGCGAAGCGGCGAAGTTGACGTCGGTTTCGTCCAGTCGAGCACTGCGCACGACATGGACGTGTCCAATCTGGAGAGCCTGGCCAGCGTCTTTTTTGAGCCCCTCTGGGTCGTCTACCGTCGGGATGCCGTGCCCGGCGATCCGAGTCTGCTGACTGACCTGAGTGGCTTGCGCATCGGCGTCGGTGAGGAAGGAAGCGGCACATACCAGGCGGCCAATTTTCTGCTGGAGGCGAATGGCCTGGGCAACGGCCCCACAACGTTCGTTAGCGGTCCCTCCGCGGAGCAGGCGGCACAGCTCGCCGCAGGTGATCTCGACGCAGCCATTTTTGTGGCATCCCCCCAGGCGCCCATCATCGGGGAGCTCCTGGGCAACACGGAACTGGAGCTGCTGGGCATCCGGCGACAGCTCGCATACACGAGTCGCTACCGGGACTTGACCGCGCTTACGCTGGGCGAGGGGACCATCGATCTGGAACGCAACATTCCCAATCGTGACGTGCCGCTGATTTCGGCGGTGGCCGTGCTGGTCGCCAACAAGGATTTTCATGCCGACCTGGCCCGGCTGCTCCTGGTGGCCGCCACCGAAACCCACGCTCGCGGCGGCATATTTGAAGCGCCCGGTCAGTTCCCGTCACGCGAATTTGTTGAGATTCCCATGAGTTATGACGCAGCAACCTTTCTGGAAAACGGACCTACCGGACTCGAGCGCTATTTGCCCTTCTGGCTCGCTTCACGCTTCGAACGAATTCTCCTATTGGTTCTGCCGGCGTTTCTGCTGCTCTATCCCCTCTTTCGCAGTACGCCCCTGGCCGTCCAGTTCGTCATCCGCTTCCGCATCTCGCGCTGGTATCAAACAGTACGCGAAATCGAACAGGAAATTGGCGGCTATGATGTCGCCCAAATCGATGAAAAGATTGCCTATTTCGAGGACATTCAACAGCAGCTGACGGAGAATTTTCGAATTCCTCTGCTCTACCTGGACGCCTTCTACAACCTGCGTCTGCATCTGAACCTGGTGATTCAGCGCCTGCGTGAGCGTCGCGCCATGCTGCTGGGCCAACCCTACGAAGGCCCTGATTTCCGGGCCGCATTGGAGGAGGCGATCGGGCCACAGGCAAGCGAAGCGCAAGGAACATGAACCAGGGGAAAAGACGTTCAGTGAGTGGTTGGTTACACCCAGCCCCAGTCCGTCCGATTTGACGCAGACGGTATGCAACTGACGCTGACTGAGCCTGTCGAAGTTCGCATCAGTTGCATGCCGTCAATTGAGAATCCATCTATCCCACAAATCCAACGGAGAGACGCAATGAAACGATTCATCACCTTGCTGGCTGTGCTCATGGTGGCGGTGCTGCTGGCGTCGACCGTCATGGCACAGTCGGAGACGGGCAGCGCCGCTGCAACCGCGACGCCCGTCGCCGAGGAGGAAGCCACGCCCGCGCCTGAAGAAGAGGCGGCTGACGCGGTCGCAACCCCTGAGGCGGCTGCAGAAGAAATGACCGATGAGGACGGCGCCGCGTTCATTACCATGAATCTGACGGCCGGCTACGCCATGGATCCCTTCTTTGTCAGCGTGGAAGGCGGTGGTACGATCGACGCCAGCACGCTGGGCGAAGGCTGCAGCGGCTTCGTCAATGAAGCCCCGGCCGTCAGCGTGGACTGGGAAGGCGACGCCGATTTTGTCGAGGCCTTCTACCTGAGCGATCACGATCCCGTCATGGTGATCGAAACGCCGAGCGGCGAATTCCTCTGCGCCGATGATGCCAACGAGGTGCTTCTCGATCCTGTCATCGAGATCACCGACCCGGAACAGGGCGTCTACAACATCTGGGTCGGCACGTTCGATGAGGGGCAGCGCTTCCCGGGCGTGCTGGTCATCACGACCCGCCACGAAGTCAACATCGGCACCTTCAGCTTGGCCGGTTTGGTCCGCCGCGGCACGATTCCCGAAGATCACGTTGAGGCGGAAGAACTGCGGCCGAGTGAGCAGGCCGATATCGCCGGCGGCAACGCGGACGTCGACGTCGAGGCGCGCGCCGAGGATACGGATACCCTCACGGCCGATATCACGGCCGAGGGTGAGTTCCCGGCTTTTGATATCGAACTGGACGAACTGATCTGCAACGGCTATGTGCCCACGGAGCCGAGCTTTGCCTTTGCCGAAGACGGCAATGCGGATCTCCTGCGCGTCTTCTTCGAAAGCGACCTGGACTCGACGCTGATCGTCTTGGGCCCAGACGATCAGGTTTGGTGCAACGATGATGCCGAAGCGGGCGTCAACCTCAACCCCCTGATCGATATTCCCACGCCGCCTGCCGGCGATTACTTCGTCTATGTCGGTCGTCTGGGGTTGGAGGAACCCGTCAGCGGCACGCTGACCGTGACAGAGTTGGCCGAAAACGTTCCGGCCAATCTGGGGCCGCCCAATGCGGAAGGCGGTTCGAACTGATGATGCGGCAACAAGACGACCCACAGCACGCGGAGAAGACGAACATGAAACGACTGGCTACCTTTGTCGCCGTGCTTGCCCTGGCCGTGGCCTTGCTGCTGCCGGCCGCGCCCGCCACCGCGCAGAGCGGCAATCAATGGCGTATCGACTACTTTCCGAACACCGACTGGGCCGGCGCACCCGCCTACACCCAGTTCGCGAATGTGATCAACTTCAACTGGGGGGACGGCTCGCCTGGGCCCGGCGTCCCGGCCGATAACTTCACGGCCCGCATGACGTCGACGGCCTACTTTTACTCGGGCGTCTACCGCTTCACAATTCTGGCCGATGACGAAGTCTTTCTGACCCTCAACGGCGTGACCGTCTTCGATTCCCGGGGGCAGGGACTGTCGGGCAAGACCTTTGTCATCGATGTGCCGGTCAACGAGGGCAACAACTTTGTCCAGGCCGATTATCGGGAATTCACCGGTTCGGCTTACGTCACGGTTGACTGGCAATACTTGAAGGACGGCAATCCGTCCGTACCGCCGCCGGCGCCGCCGCCGCCCGGCAATCCGTCGGCCCCGAGCGTGCAGACCCGCTTTGGCGACTATACGCCCTGCATCCAGCAGAACATCCATCAGTCGAACTGCTTCCAATCCGACGGCGCCTGGAATTCACCCAACCTGGGCTCCATCGAAATGGAACCGCACATTCAAATCTGGGGCAATTGCACGGCCGATCAAGTCCGGAAATTCGTGACGGATCCCAATACCCGGCCGCCTACGGAGCGGAACTTCAAGTGTTCCAAGACGGAGGCAGGCTGGTTCCCGAGTTGAGGGTGATCGTAGAAAATGCCCTAGGTGCTTGACCACTGAAGATTGAAGATTAAAGATTGGTGTAGTTGCGTCTTGGTGTCTGAAGCGGTAGTCTGTTAGCCAGCGTGGCGCTTTCCAATCTTAAATCTTCAATCTTTTCTATTGGAGGTCCAATGCTCCCAGAAGCCGATACCTACGCTGAACTGACCGCACAGTTTCAGTGGGACATACCAGAGTTCTACAACATCGGCGTAGACGTGTGCGACAAGTGGGCCGAGGCTGAACCGACGCGACTGGCGCTGATTCACGTGACCGAAGACGGGGGGACAGGGGAGTACACCTTCGCCGACGTCCGGCACCTCTCCAATCAGACGGCCAATCTGCTGGCCGCCCAGGGGGTGGCGGCGGGCGATCGGGTTGCAATTCTGCTGCCCCAGGCCCCGGAAACCGCGTACAGCCACGTTGCGGTTTACAAGCTGGGCGCGATCGCGCTGCCGCTCTTCACCCTCTTCGGCAGGGATGCCCTGTCCTATCGGTTGCGCGATAGCGGCGCCAAGGCGGTCATTACCAATGCCGAGGGCGCGGCCAAACTGGCCGGTCTACGCGAAGACTTGCCCGAGCTGTCGCTGGTACTTGTTGTTGACGGTCCCGCCTCCGATTGTCTTGACTTTCATGCCTTGCGCCAGGCGCAGCCGGCCGACTTCACGCCCGTCCGCACCCGCGCTGACGAGCCGGCTCTGATCATCTACACCTCCGGTACCACGGGCGCGCCCAAAGGCGCACTGCACGCCCACCGCGTCTTGCTCGGCCATCTGCCCGGCGTGGAGATGTCCCACGACTTCTTTCCCCAGCCGGGCGACCGCATCTGGACGCCGGCTGACTGGGCCTGGATTGGCGGACTGTATGACGTGCTCATGGCAGCTTGGCATCACGGGGTGACCGTCGTCTCCCGCCGCTTTGAGAAATTCGACCCGGCGGCAGCGTTTGAACTCATGGCCGAATACGGCGTGCGCAATGTTTTTCTGCCGCCCACGGCCTTGAAGCTCATGCGCACGGTGGACGCGCCTGCGGAACGCTGGCCGTTTCGTCTGCGCAGCGTGGCCAGCGGTGGTGAAACCCTGGGCGCAGAACTACTCGACTGGGGCCGGCAGACCCTGGGCGTCACCATCAACGAATTCT
>CAYZLP010000487.1:0-4531 GCA_964478635.1 uncultured Caldilineaceae bacterium | reverse complement strand
TGCTCAGAATCAAGGTTGATTCACCCTCATTCACCAGCGCGGCGACCTCATCCGCTGCCGCGTAGCGCGGAAGCGTTGAAGCCGGACGCAGATTGCTGGTGAAGAGCCAGCCCGAGTAGGCCAGGAGCGCCAGAGCCAGTCCGCCGCTCACCAGACGCCGTCGGCTGGCCGACCACTGGGCAGGTGCGGGCAAATTGGCCAGCAGACTGCCCGTCGCAAGATAGAGAGCCGGCAAGAGAGGAAAGAGATGACGGTCGACCTTGGTCTGGTGCAATTGACCGATCAAAAACTGGAGCGCCACGATGATGACCAGGATGCGCAACCAGCGATCCCGGGGCATGCGCCACGCCGCGTAGGCAAGAGCCAGCATGAAGACCACGAAAAGCAGGGGGGAACCACACAGCTCGACGAGCGCCCGCGGGTAATAGAGCAGCCCTTCCACGGAAAAGGCGTCCACCGTACCGAAAGGCTGGTTGACCAGCGCTTCCCACGTGCGCCAGAGCTTCGGCGGATAGGCAAACCAAAGCGCCAGGGGGATGACTAGCGCCAACGTCAAGTAGAGGATGCGGCGGTTGAAGAACGCCAGGGGACGGAAGCGCGCTTCAATCAGCAGTTCCAGACCTACGACGAGCAGGAGCAGTACGCCGTAATTGAGCTTCGTAAGATAGGTAAAGACGATGGCCAGACCCAACCCGATATAGTGCCAGGGCGGGCTGCTTTCGTCCAGTCCGAAAAAAATCCAGACGGTGACGTACATGGCAACCAGGGCGGGAATCTCCAGCATCACCTGACCGGCATAGGGCGTCAGCGCCGGCGCGGTGAGGTAGAGCACGGCCGCCACAAAGCCGATAAAGGCCCCCCGACTCCGCTGCATGCGCAGTCCGCAGCCGTAAAGGACGGCCGTTCCGAAGAGGAAGAGAACGAGACTGACCACGCGCGCGACGGCAATGCTATGACCGAAGGTTGCGAACGCGCCGGCCAGGGCGACAGTATGGACCGGCGGCCAGTACACCTGGCGGTAGATGTCGTAGAGCAACCCCACACCATCCCGTTGCTCGATATCCTGGGCCAACACGAGCCCGCGCAAGGCGTGACCGGCCTGGTCCCACCCCATCATGCCCGCGGGCTGGATCACCCGGGTGTAGATCAGCCAGCCGACCACTGCAGCGAGCAGCAGCACCGCCAGGGGCAGGAGCCACCTGGGTATAGCGGTGTCCTCAGCGACTTGTACGCTTTCCGTGGTTTGCATAGATGTATCCAGTCCTTTCCACAGTCTATGGAAAATGACACTATTACAGATGGGCGTGAATGCTTCGACTGAGCTCAGCACCCGTACCACGACAGAAATCCGGCACTTCTACCTCTGGTAGCAACTGCATGAGGATTTCTGCCGGGATTCGTTAGGGTGCCGGAGCACCCACTTCCCAGGTCTGGAGTTCTACGTGATCGGCGCCGTCCTGCGTGAGGATGCGCGGGGCGCCTTCCTGTGCGGGATCGTAGAGACCGACAATGAGCCGGTAGACGCCGGGCGGCAATGGGTCGGGCAGGCCCAGGCCGTAGAGGCGAGGGGCGCCGGCCTCATTTCCCGCCAAGGGGCGATCGTCCTGGGTCACGACGCCGCCGTCCGGCCCGAGCAGCTGCACGAAGACCTTCTCCATACCGCGCAGTGTTGCGTTCCGTTCCTGCCACTGCAGCGCGACGCTCAGCACGCCGCCTGGCGTGAGTTCGTCCGGCATGGCCGAGAATCCACTGAGTTGCACGCCATTTTCCCATGTCGTGTCGACGGCGTTCAATTCCCCGGCCGGCGCGGCGTAGACCGCAACCGGCCAGCCCTCAATTTGCCGCTCCAGCAGCAGCGCGTACGCTTCCCCCAGCGCGGACCTGGCCAGATCGGCGTCGTCCCAGTTGGGCGCGGGCTGAACGGGCAGCAGCACGCGCTGTACACCCTCCGCCTGCAGGGCGGCAACGGTTTCGGCAGCGCCTGCGCCATCGAGCGGTGCGGGCGGCAGCACCACGTGCGCCACCGGGCCCGTGTAGTAGTACCAGAGGGTCGGGTCGGGAAAATTCTGGGCGATGCGCACCTCGTCGGGCGACAGACCGGCGCTCATTTCATCCAGCGCCACGGCCAGTTCTCGCCAGCCGCGGGTCTTGCTGTACGCCGGATCGGTGTAGTAGCGGTTGAGGGCGAACAGGCCGCTCACCGCCAGCGCGCCGAGCAGGACCATGCTGGTCAATCGCAGGGCCGGATAGGTGCGACCCTCCGTGCGCAGCGTCGGCTGCAGGACGGAGGCCATGAGCAGCAGGCAGGGCGGCAGCGCGGCCACGAGGTAGCGTTCGTCGAATATGGGTCGCTGCTGCGCGCTGAGCCAGGTTGCGCCGAGGGGAACGAAGAGATAGAGCAGCAAGAACGCGGCTGCCTCTTGCCGCCGGTTGCGCAACAGGCGCAGCGTGCCGAGCACCAGTAGCAGGGCTGCCATCAAGAGAATGGAGAGTTGCTGAGTGGGATGAACGCTCTCGCCTGCAGCCAACACGAGCAGCGCCCGGCGTGAGGCGTCGATGAGACCGGGCGAATCGCCGTTGCCGCCGTAACCGGTCAGGGTCTCGGCTGCGGCCAGGAGCCAGGGCGTGTAGAGCAACGCCACTGCGCCCTGGATCAAGAGCCAGGGGAAAACGATCCGACGCCATGCCCGCTGCCAGATGCCCAGGCCGATCATGAACAGATAGTGGGCTACCAACACGAAGGCGGCATAGTAATGGGTGTGAAGCGCCAGCAAGCTGACGATCACATAGGCTGCCGCAAGCCACCCCTGCCGGCGATCGGCATGGAGCCAGGCTACGGCCAACCATGAACTGGCTGTCGTCAGGGCCAGGCTCATGCTGTACATGCGCGCGTCTTGTGCGTGCCAGATGGCGTAGGGGCTGAGAGCCATGAGCGCCAGGGCCATGGTCGCGACGGAGGAATCGAGGCGCAGCGCGCGCGCCAAGCGGTAGAGCAGGGCAATGGCCAGCACGCTGAACATGACGCCAGCGAAGCGTAAGGCGAATTCGCTCTGTCCGGCGCCCAGCAGCCAGCCTTTCTCCACGAAGTAGCCGGCCACCGGATGGGGTTCCTGGAGCGCCAGGGTAGCGCTCACGATCTCACCCCAAGGCCGCAAGCTGAAGAGGTAGCCAAAGACTTCGTCCCCACGCAGTTCCTGAAAGTCCAGCCGGAAAACGCGTAGCCCGAAGCCGAGCAGCAAGAGGGCCAGCTGCGTGACGCGCAAACTGTGCGATCTCACGATTGCCTCCAGCGGCGCGCTGCGGCCAGCATGCCAAGCAGGATCAGCGCAGTAAGAGTCGTCAGGGATATCCAGAACCCGTTGCGTACGCTGCTCGGCGCATAGACCAGATCGAAGCGCACGGCGCCCGGCGGCAGCGGTACGCCAATCAGGGTCAGATCGGCCCGCAGCGGCTGGAGCAAGGGCAGCCCGGCCAGATCTCCGGAGGTGCAGGGCGCGTCGCCACAAAGTGCGTGCTCGATACGCCAGCCCGGTAGCCAATTCTCACTGATCACGAGGAGACCGCCGGGGCCATTGACATCGACCGACAGCCTGTTGTGGGCAGGACGGGCCAGCGCGATGATTGCTGGGCCGGTCGGGGCCAGCCGTGTCGGCTCCGCGTTGGACAGCAGTTCGGTCGGCAGCAGGGCAGTTTGCGTCAAATCGAACTGATGATCGGCCAGGAGGTCCCGGGCGGTAAGATCGTCAGCTGCTTGCACGGTGGAGACCAGCCAGGCGCGTGGATTCGGTTCGACAAGGCGGTGCAGGTATGTCGTATCTGCGCTTTGGGGAAACTCGGCCAGGCGCGTGCTCGGCTCGAAGAGTTCGCCCCGCCAGGTCAGCACGTGCTCCACGCCGGCAAGCGCCCACATGCGATCCAGGGGAAACTCGTCGAAGAGCAGCGCGTAACGGGCCAGCCTCAGGGGACTTGCGCCCCAAACGTCCTCGATTGCCTGACGCATGCCGTAATCTTCGTAGATGCGAAACTCATTGTAAACCCGGCCGGGCAGGCCCAAATTTGCCTCATCCCGCTCGGCCACGGCCGCGCCCAGCGCCGCCATTTCGGGCGCAAGGATTACCGCGCGCGCCGGACTGAAGGGGCCGAAATTCAGGCCGAAATTGGCGAGAAAGAGATTCACCACGGCGAGACCGGTGAGTAAGGCGGCCCGGCGCCGATTCCAGCCCGGCAGCCAGGCAAGAAGCGCGGCGCCGATGCCGAGTAGCAGGGTCAAGGTGGCGATCAGCAAATAGTGCCAGGGTCCGATGGCAGTGCGACCGGTCGCCTGCCAGAGGAGTCCGAAGGTGTAGACAAGCATGGTCAGTCCTGCGCCGTAAAGCAATGCCAGACGCTTGCGCAGGCGCAGGCCCATGTGGGGCAGGGCCGCCATGCCGAAGCCGGCCAGCACGCTCAGGCTCAGGGCAACCAGATAGGCCGCGCGCTCCTGGCCGCGGAAGAAGTTCCAGCCGGGCGCCAGCCGATAAAAGAGAGGATA
>CAYZLP010000486.1:0-4538 GCA_964478635.1 uncultured Caldilineaceae bacterium | reverse complement strand
CCAGTCACACATGGCCTGTCGGATCGATCCCTGATAGCTGCGCACGATCTGGGCTCGCCATGCATCAGGCAGACGCGCGCTTTCTACGGCAGCCTGCTCGATGAAACTCTGCGCCTCTTCCAGGGCAAAAGCCATATGGTGGCGCTGCGCCAATCGCAACAGTGCATCTACGCGCAGGGGTGAAGGCTGGGGCGGCAATAGCTCCAGGGCGCGCATCAATGCATTTTCTGCGTCCGGGAGTTCATGGAGGCGCAGAAGGGCCCATCCCAGGTCGGTCTGCAGCGCGGCCTCCAGCATAGGCCGGCGCTCGCCGCGACAGGCTGGAAGCTCCGCGAGCCCATGCTCAAACCAGTGCCGCGCTTTGGCCGGATCTTCGTTGTAGTAGAGTTGGCCCAGGCCGCGAAAGGCGTCGGCCCGCTGCTCATGGCCGCGTGCATCGTCCATCGTTTCCGCGAGGATGCGGGAGTAGTGCAGTTCGGCCCGGGGGCGCATTCCTATGAAACTGTAGAGCTGCCCCAATGCCAGATCGACCTGGATCCTGCTATCGGCTTCGAGATCGCGTTGGGCCAGTTCATCGAGGACGCGGATGAGGGGCCGGGCCTGATAGTGATTGATCGCCCATTGTACTCGGTTTGCCGCCCGGTTCACGGCCGTAGAGATCTCGCCTGCCTGATGGTAGTGTCGTGCCGCATGAACGGGTTGTTCGGCGTGGAAGTCGAAATACTCGGCTGCACGGCGGTGGAATTCAAGGCGCAGCTTGCGACTCAAATAGTCGTAGTAGAAATCCTGAAGGATGGCATGCTGGCCATATTCCCGGATCCACTCCCGCTGTGACACCTGCAGGAGATAGCGTTCAGTCAGATCGTGAAGCACTCTGCGCAGATTGTCTGAATCAAGTACGATCTCGATGGCGTCCCGGGGGCTGGGCGCGCCCAGCACGGCTACTGCGCTTTCGACGTCCCGCTCTTCGTTGGTGAGCAGTTGATCCAGCTGGTTGAGCAGATAGGTGCGCATGTCGCCGACTTTGGCCAGATGCCTGATCAGCTCGGCTGGATCGGGCGCATTGGACAGGGCATCCAGGGCGATGAGCAGGAATTCGGCGTTGCCCTGGGTGTGCTGGTGGAGCGCCTGGATCATTTCCGGCGTGAGCGAAATGCCTCGGGCATGGGCAAATACGCCGGCGTCCGCCATGCTCATCCCTGCCAGCTGTTCAACCGGCCGGAAATAGTCGGGAACCCGCTGGGAGGTCGCGAGAAAGGCGAGTTCACCGGCTCCGAAGCGCGGACGTAGTTTCTCGACCAAGGGGCGCAGGACCGGGTCGTTGTTCAGCAGGTGGATGTTGTCGAAACAGATGAGATAGCCCCGGCCGCGCAGCATCTGCGTGGCATAGTCGAACATAACCGTCGTCGGCGGCGGCTGGCCCCCGGCGGCCTGGATGCCCTGAAGCATCTTCCAGAGTTCCGGCTGCTCGTGCCAGTAGAGAAATCCGGCCAGCGGCCAGAGCACGCTCCCGAGTTCGTCGCCGGGATAGAAGGTGTGCCAGAAGACCTTCTCCACATCGGGCCACTGATGGGCCAGGACCGTGGCCAGGGCCGTCTTGCCCACGCCTGCCATGCCGCAAATGACGACCGAACCGTGAATCCGCAGCTCCTGGGAATAGTAGGCCAGTTCGGCCTTGCGACCGATAAATTCCCCAATCGCGGGCAGGGGATCCGCTTTTGCCGGTGGCGGCACCGCGGAAGGCGTAACGGCCGGTTGCACCCAGTCAAAGAGCTGACCGTCTCGCGCCCGCAGAAAGAGAACCGGCGTGCCCCACGCCGCATCATCCGGCCCTAGTTCCATGTAGATGCCCTTGCGCGCTTCCGCCATGGCCGCGTCGACCCCATATCCGAGCGCGAGCGAGCGATAGAACTCCCGGGCAAAGATCAGAGCCGCTTGATCGGCGATGGGCGCCTGCATCGCCACCACCGCGGAAAGCTGCCGCTGCAGCAGGCGCGGCGCCATGCCGAGCAGGGGCGCTACGCTGGAGAGCGTCCCGGTATCACAGGCGTTGAGCACCACCAAACGCGTCTCGCGGCAGGCCGAGAAAAATTCGCGAAACGTGCGTTCATCGACCGCATGGCTCCTGCCCTCTTCATCCTCCAGCAGAAGCGCCGCGCCTGCTTCATGCAGAAGCCCGTGGCCGCTGAAGTGGAAGACGTGAGGCTGCATACGCCGCATGGCTTCGTTGACCGCGGCCACGGTGGCCCGTTCGATGACGGCGATCTCGACCTTGCCCTCGGCCGTCCACTCTTGAAGCGCCGTCTGGATCAGCTGCTTTTCTCGTTCGGTATCGAGGGGCGGGGCGCCGCTTGGTGACGCAATTACATGCAGGATGCGGAGCGGGAGGGGGCTTTGGGTGGGCCGTACCGGCAGGCGAAGGGGGACATAGCGAACCAGCGGTATCTCCACCGACAGGGCCGGCGCCGCATCCTCCACCGGATCATAGAGATATTCCCACGGCAGCGCCTGCAGTTCGGGCGCTTCAATGCGCAATTGGAGGCGCAGGCCTTTCCCTGCTTTGCGCATCATACCGAGGCTGGTGCGCAAAAGGGTCAGGGAATCGCCTGTGAAGGTCTCCTCGAACAGAAAGGCGCCGACACCCTGAAGGAAGCGACTGTCGACATTGCCGCTGTAGAGGGCGGCCAGGGCGTCGGTGAGTTCCGGATCACGCGGATCGATATGGCATTCCCCATCGGCCTGGCCTGCGGGCGAGTTGAGAACGGACAACGGGTACGTGCGGCCGCGGCCAGGAAGCGCAAGGCGGAGCTCAAAAGGCTCATATTCGAGGTGGGAGCGTTGTGTTTCTGTCTGCAATGAATGACCCGGTCCAGTACCGGGCGCCAACGACACTTACTGCAAGCGCATGGGGGAGACCTATTTGAGAATCGCATGTTAGCTTGAGTTTTCGTAAGCTTTGTCTTAAGCATTATGACAAATTTGTTGGAGTTGTCAACATTGTTCGTAGATTCACAATGCCCTGGGCCATGGACGACGGGTCAAATATCCTGGGCCTGGGGCAGGATCACCAGGTCGCGGATGGTGACGTGGCGGGGCTGGGCAAGCATGAAGAGAATGGCCTGGGCCACATCTTCGGAGCGAATGGCCGCCCTGCGCGCAACGTAATCGTCGACCTCCGCCGGATCGGTGATGTTCCACAACTCGTTGGCCACCATGCCTGGGGCCACGGCGCCGACCCGGATGCCGGCGGACGCGACTTGCCGGCGCAGCGTGTGGACAAAGCCCTGGATGGCATGCTTGGATGCGCTGTAGACCGGCTCCCAGTGAATGTCCACGAAGCCCGAGATGGAGCTGGAGACGATAATGTCGCCCGATCCTTGCTCCTGCATTGTGGGCAGGACTGCATGCACGCAGCGCAGGACGCCGTTGATATTCACATCCATGAGGTTGGCAAAAGCGTCCGGTTCGCCTTCCGTGAACTGCCCCGGGATGTAGATCCCGGCATTGGCCAGCAGTGCGTCGATGCGCCCAAAGCGCTTGACGGTCTCCGCAACGATCCGGTCGACGTCCTCAGCGCGGGTCACGTCGCCCGGTACGCTGAGCGCATCTTCGCCGATTTCGCGACAGAGAAGCGCCAGCTTGTTGGCTGAGCGGGCCGTCACGGTCAGTTTTGCGCCGGCTTCGGCCAACATGCGAGCTGTTGCGGCCCCAATCCCCGAGCTGGCGCCGGTGACAATCACTACTTTCCCCGCTAAATTGTGTAACATCGGTTCGCTCCTGTGTTTGCTTCGAATGATATTTTCCGCACGCAGCATGCGCTGGATGCGTGTACGGCTCTAGCATACACAATGATGGGCCAAGCAAAAAGCTGCCAACTGGCATCAGGGGATACCAGTTGGCAGCTTTTCATCATTCATGAACTCGCACAGATGTCAGTGTAGTGGTGCTACTTTCTTCTGCTTGATTTTCGCATAGTCAAAATTAGTAGCAATATTGATAGCCGCCGTAGTCATAGCAAATGCAATATCTGCCATATGCGTCATAGTAGGAATAATAGGAGACCGGCGCCTGGTAGTAGTCATGCCCTTGATAACCGTAGCCATATTGATAACTGCCACCGTGTTGATAACTGCCACCGTGTTGATAACTGGATTGATTGCCGTAGCCCCGCTGCTGTCCATAGCCCTGCTGATGTCCGTAGTCATATTGGTACTCGGGCTGATAGCTGCTGTGGGTCGACGATTGCGGTTGGTAGTAACCGCCGCTGACGCTGGCCTGCACGCGCTTGCCGGCGCCCGGCAGCATGAAGGTCTGGCTCACGCCCAGCACGCTGCCGCCCTCACCCGTATAGCTAACCCAGCGGAAGGGGCCCGCGCCGAAGTCTTTGGCCTCCACCGCCCAGACGACGGCGCCGCTCGGCGCGTGGGCGCGCCAGCCTGGGACATCATGCCAGTTGCCGGCAGCATCTCGCCACTGGACGACCGTGTAGGCGCCGGGGGAGGTGGACAGTGCGATTTCGCCCACGCCGCCCGGGACTG
>CAYZLP010000485.1:0-4538 GCA_964478635.1 uncultured Caldilineaceae bacterium | reverse complement strand
GCCTCATGGCGTGGGACATGCACCGTGCCGGCGTGCAGGTTCGTCTTTCCGTCAATTTCCGCCATCCGGCTTTGCGGCGCATTCTCTTGCTATATCTACCGATTGCCGCGGGCCTGGTCGTCTCTCTGTTTCAAGTCGGGTTGGATCGGCGGCTGGCTTCCTCCACCGGCGCGCAGAGTATTGCCTGGATGGCCAATGCCACGACGCTCCAGCAGTTGCCCTTGGGACTTATCAGCGTCGCGATTGCCCTTGCTTCTCTGCCCCGACTCAGTCAACATTTCGCCGCGGGCGATGAAGATGCCTATCGGCGTACCCTGGGGCGCGGATTGCGTATGGTCTTGTTCCTGATCGTGCCTGCCGCCGTCGGTCTATGGCTCCTTGGCGAGCCGGTGACCCGCCTGCTCTTTCAGCGGGGGAGCTTCACGGCGGCCGATACGGAAGCGGTGGTGGCTGCCCTCAACATCTATGTCATCGGCATGGTCTTTGCCGCGGTCGATTTCCCCCTGAATTTCGCCTTTTATGCCCGCAACAATACGCTGCTGCCCGCCCTGGTCGGCGTGGCCAGTGTCGGCATTTACATGGTTGTGGCCTTCGCCCTGCTGGAGCGATTGGGGTACCTGGGCCTGGTATGGGCGGATTCCGCCAAGCAGGCCGGCCATGCGGGAATCATGCTGTTCCTGCTCTACCGGCGCGTTGGTCCGCTGGATGCCGGCCTGCTCCGCGCTTTGGGACAGATCGGGCTGGGCGCAGCATGCATGGCGTTGCTGATTGGCCTGCTGAATCGCTGGCTGGTCCCGGTGTTGCCGGTGAGTGGGCTGAGGGCGCTGGTTCAAATTGCCGTTGCCGGCGGGGCCGGTCTGTTGGCTTATGGGCTGGTCACTTACCTCACAGGGCTGCCCGAAACGACGGAAGTTGTGCAGCAATGGCGCAGCAGGCGCCTCCGGCGCGGCGATTAGCTTGTTTTATGGGTGTGCCGATCGTTCTCCGGTAGTTTTGCGAGAGGCCGTCTCGCAACGCTATAATGGGCTGAACAGCCATTCAGGAATTATTCACAGGGATGAATTATGAGCAGCAAAAAGAAGTCGAAGCAGAAACGCAGCAGCGGCAACCCGAGCAATTATAGTGCGCTCTACAAGGGCGACGCATCGGGTGTTTCCAAGGCGGCTCCGCCGCCGGTCACCGAGACGGTCGCAACGACGTCCGCCAAGACCGTCAATTGGCAAGATGAATATGGGTATGTCTTCAAAGACCTGCGTACCCTCTTATTGGTCTCCCTGCTGCTGTTTGCCGGCATTCTGGTTATCGGGTTCTTTCTCTGATTGCCACATTACTTGACCTTCGCATATTCCTCCAGAGCGAAGATCTGCTGGAGCGTACGAAGTTCATATAATGTGACAATAAGGCTCGACGGCCGTCCAGCCGCCAACGAGTTTGATGCCGACAAGACGTGGTGCGTGTCCCGCGCATCACGTCTTTGGTTTTGGCGCGGATGGCATAGGCCGCAACTAAACCAAGGACAGTAGGAGATTACAAGTCATGGTTTCGTTGTGCTTGCGGTTTTGGCTTCGGGCGTGGGGGCGAACTCAGGGCTCACCGACCCCATGCCTTGGATGACGGAGGATGTGGGACCTGCAATGAGGAGCCAGAGGCCGGCGCTGAGGACCCAGCATAACCAAAAATTGCGCGTATAAAAGAAGGCAACAGCCGAAACGAGAAGAATGGCCGCCTTGAGCAAATGGCGTGCAAGACCGCCGGGCTGAAGCCAGATTTCGGGCAGAATGACGAGCGTCGCCAGCCACATGGCCCGATAGGCCGGTAGGCCCGCATCGATTTCAGGGGTTATGAGCAGCGTCTCCCAAATTGCACCCCGCACGAAACACCAGTGAAACTGTTCGGCGCCGATCCAGAAGATGGTCAAGAGGATGCCGGACCAGCGCCATGGCTGTTGCGCTTCTCCGCCGAGCGCCTGAACGGACGTCTCTTCGCTCCTCGCTTCTGCCAACAACGCGATGCGAATGGCCGCACCTGCTACCAGTGCAGCGAAGAGCACGACCATGCCGAGGCTGAGCGTCGTCGCCCAGTTGATTTTGGAGAGTCCGAGGAAGCGAGGGGACAGACCGCCGAGCATGAGGCCCAAATAGGGAATGAACACCCAGCGCAGCACTGCGATCCAGGCCGCCGCGCGCGGTGAAACCCGTCTGCCCAGCACGTAGACCAGGGGCAGGGTCAGTATGCTAAGCGCCAACCAGAACAGAGGCGACTCGAGGCTCAATTGTTCGATCAGCCACTCATTTCCCACAATCGTCTCCGGAACGCACGCTGTGGTCAAGATTGTAGCAGATGCCGTGCTCGATCAACCAACTTCTGATTGTTGAGACGGCCTTGGTCGTGGAGAACTGTGCTGTGAGTCTGCGTCGAATTCTTTTCTTGCTGGCAATTATCCTAATTCTTGTCCTGCTGCAGCCCCGGGAAAGTTGGGCGGGGATGCGTAAGATGTGGTCCCAGCGCGGCTGGATCCTGAGCGTTCTGGTGGCGGGACTAACGCTTTATTTGTTCTACGGCCTCTATTCCCTCTATCGACAGGGCGGCATCGGCGGTTTCTAATCGTTCTGCCAATGACAGTCACCTTGTGCAAAGTCGTGATCTCGTAGAAGCTTCCGTTTAGCTGTGGTCGCGCTGCGCCAGCTTATAGCCTTTCCCGTAGACGGTGACCAAATAGGCCGGGCGCGATGGATCGCGTTCGATCTTCCTGCGCAATCGACGCATGGTCACACGCAGCACGTTTTCATCATTGTAAAAGCGATTCTTCCAAATTGCCTCTACAAGTTCCGATTTGTGGACGGGCTTGTCCGGAGACTGCATGAGCATTTTCAGGAGCCGGTATTCCGTCGGGGTGAGGTCAACCTGTCTGCCGTCGATCGTTACCTGACGCTCAACGTGATCGAGCTGTAGATCACCGACGATCGCACGTCGTCTGGCAGCGCTGTGGCTGCCGCCATTCCGCTGGCGCACGCGCTGGATGCGCATGAGCAAATCGTCGGTTGAGAATGGTTTGCTGATGTAGTCGTCGACATCATAGAGCAAAGAAGTGCGCAGCAGGCCCTCCGTCTGGTGGGCAAGCGCCGTCAAGATGATAGGCGCCATGCGCTGCTGGAAGATGCCTAGCTTCGTCCGGATCAGCTTCTCTATCAGGGTGAAGTCGATCACTGCCACATCTACGGGTTGGTTTCGGTAGTGGGAAATGGTCTCCGACCAACTCGTCGCCAATACAACCCGATCTCCTGCACTCTCCAATACTCCCCGGATCAGATTCGCCGTCGCGCGATCGTTTTCCGCTACCAAAATGGTGGATAACTCCCTGCAGCTATTTTGTCGATTTCTTTGTGATGACCGTTTGTGGCTCATGATTTGGTTCACATAGAGAAGGGAGATGACTGTCTAAAAATGCGCCGGGTATGCAAATATCGGGTTATCAGCCTTACGCTGTCCACTGAGCCGTTTGATGTGCGCTGTCGGTCGACCGGTGACTGCAGTGTAGTGGATGACTGTTACATGAAGGATTACGAAGATGTGTTCGGGGAACGGATACAAAAAGACCTTCCGTACGGAAGGTCTCCTGAGCCGTTGATCGGATTCGAACCGATGACCTGCGCATTACGAGTGCGCCGCTCTACCAACTGAGCTACAACGGCTAACTGCTCTGTAGTATAGCGAAAAATCGATTAGAAATCAAATCTGCCGGCCAATTTGGGGTGACAAACCTTAACTGGACAAACCGTCCCGATGAGCCGACATAAGAGCCTATCCGAAAACTCAATTGTGCGTCACGCCCCCTTCAGCCAGAGGGCCTGCCACAGAGAATCTTCGGGCAGATTCTAAGCGGCAACGGAAAGACCGGAGACCACGTGGTTCTTACTGCTTGACGCGGGTCACATAAGTTCCATCACGCGTGTCGATGCGAATGACATCGCCTGCCTGTACGAACATGGGAACCTGCAGCTTGTAACCGGTCGAGACTTCCACCTGCTTGGATGGCGTGTTGGCCGTGTCGCCGGCCACTGCGGCCTCGGCCCAAGTAACTTCCAGGTCTACGGTCGTGGGCAACGAAATATTGATGGGTTCGCCTTCGTACGATTCCAAGCTAACGACCTGATTGTCCACCAGATATTCCAGGATGCCTTCCAGTGCTTCCGGCGTTAGCGCCAATTGCTCGAAGGTCTCGGTATTCATGAAATAGTAGAGTTCGCCGTCATTGTAAAGATACTCTACGTCGGCGGAGTCGAGCCGCACGTCGTTCATACGTGCGCCGTTATTGTAGGTCTTTTCTACGGTGGAGCCCGTGCGCAGGTTGCGCACCTTCAGGCGGATCGTTGCGCCGCCCCGGGCCATCTTGATGTGCTGATGTTCCAGCACCCGCCAGAGTTGACCGTCTTCTTCAATGATGTTGCCCCGCCGCAACTGTTGCACTTCTGCCATAATGATATCCTGCCTGTATCGCAAATAAACAAGACGTAAATTTTCCACAGCGTCCCCATCCG
>CAYZLP010000484.1:0-4547 GCA_964478635.1 uncultured Caldilineaceae bacterium | reverse complement strand
GGTCCATGAAAGCGCCCGGATCCCCCTCGTCAGCGTTGCAGATGACGAACTTGCGTGGGTCAGACTGACGCCGGCTGATGGCCCACTTCTGGCCTGTTGGGAAGCCGGCCCCGCCCCGCCCCCGCAGCCGCGCGTCCGTGACGATCTGGATGAGCTCCTCCGGCTCCAGCGCCAGGGCCAGACGCAGGGCCTGGTAGCCGTCGTGGGCCAGATAGTCGTCCAGGGAATGGGGATCGATCATGCCGCAGAGCTGGGTCGTCACCTTGACCTGGCGGCCCAGGAAGGGGTAATCCCCGTAGTCCCCGCGCCGGCTGACGACGGTCTCACCGTTGAGCGCCGGCGCCTGGGGTGCGAAATGACCGTTCAAGAGCACATCAACCTGACCGGGCCTGACGGGACCATAGAGCGTGTTCTGCCCGTCGTGCAGCACCTCGACCAGGGGCTCCCGGTGGCACGCGCCGATGCAGCCGGTCCGCTGCAGGTCGACGGGCAAACCACGCGCCCGGACGGCACGCTGGAGCGCGTCATAGACGGCCTGCGCGCCCGCGGCCAATCCACAGGTCGACATGCCCACGCGAATGACGGTCTTCATGCTGCCTCCTCGGCCGGCCCGGCGGGATCGGCCTGTGGGTCGCCCAGTTCCGCCAGAAGGCACCAAGCCTCCTCCGGCGTCATGCGGCCGTGGCTCTCCTCGTTGACGACCAACACGGGAGCCAGGCTGCAGGCGCCGACGCAGGCGACGGTCTGTAATGTGAAGCGATTGTCGGGCGTTGTCTCGTCGATGCCGATGCCCAGACGCTCGCTCAACTGGTTCAGAATCGCATGGGATTGGTTGACGTGACAGGCGGTCCCCCGGCAGACGCGGACCTGAAATTCGCCGGGCGGATCGAAGAGGAAGAGGTTGTAAAAGGTGGCCACGCCGTAGACCCGGGCCAGGGGAAAACCCAATTCCCGGGCCACATAGCCCAGTTGGTCCTGTCCCAAGTAGCCGTAGTGGCGCTGAATCTCGGCCAGCACCGTAATGAGCGCGTCCCGCTCACCGCGATGCCGATCCAAGATCGCAGCCAATTCCTGTGGCGGTTGCTCCGCCAGGGGATCGGCCTGATAGACGACCTTGCGCTGTCGAAACTTCTGCGATGACTTCATCGTCACCTTCCGAAATGAAAAAATAGTTTCACAGAGGGCGCAGAGCGGGCGCAGAGGGTCACAGAGCGATCCTGATGCCGCACTCATGCCCAAAAAGCTGGTAAATCCCGGCAAAAATGACTATACAGTTTCTACCAGACATAGGAGTGCCGAATTTGCGTCGTGGTACTGGTGCTGAGCTCAGTCGAAGCATTTACGCCGTCTTATACTAGGGCCCCAAGATTCTCCCTATGCCCGTATACACGCGCAGCCCGTTCCGCCGAATATAGCCGATGACCGTCATGTTCCAGGCTGCGGCCAGGGCCAGCGTGCGGCTGGTGGGTGAAGTACGCGAGGCCACGATCGGCGCGCCCATTTTGGCGGCCTTGCCCAGCATTTCGGAGCTGATGCGCCCGGTGGTCACGACGATCCCGCCGGCCGGCTGGATGCCCTGGCGCATGGCCTTGCCCCACAGCTTGTCGACGGTATTGTGGCGGCCAACATCCTCGCCGATGATCAGAAGATGGTCGGGCGTGCACAGGCCGGAGGTATGGACGCCCCGGGCGGCCGGATAGAGGCGTTCGGCAGCCCGCATTTCAAAATAGCGATCGATGACGGCCTGGACGGAGACCCGCGGCCCGTCCGGCAACGGCTGGCGGGAGGCGGTCAAATCGTCGAAGGTGATGCCTTCGCCACACCCCGAAGTACGAATGGGGCGGTGACTGGGCCGGACATCGCCGTGCAGCCAGACATCCACGCACTTAGCCGAATGGGAGAGGGAGAGCATGGCCACATCATTCAGGTCGGTGATGAGCCCTTCACTGCGCAGGAAGCCGAGCGCCAGCGCCTCCAGCTCCAGGGGCGAGCACATGAACGCCGTCAGCTCCCGACCATTGACGTAGAGGCATACGGTCGTCTCTTCAATGACCGCGCCATCAACCGGCAGCAGCCCGTCGCCATTGTTCACGTAGTACGTTGTCGGCAGAAAGCCTTCAGACATGGGTTCGTCACTCGATCAGGTAGTGGTCCCGGGCAAAAGTGACAGCCTCCAGCCGGCTGTGAACGCCCAGTTTCTGAAGAATGTGCTGAATATGATTGCGTACCGTGGAGATGCCAATGACCAGCTGACCTGCAATCTGCTCGGTGTTTGCCCCTTGTGCGAGGAGTTCGAGGATCTGAAATTCGCGTTTGGTCAAAGGCGGTGTGAGGTTCACGGCTTCCGCTTCTTCAGTTCCCGAGACGCCGGACTGCAGCTTGAGCTGGCGCGCCCACGCGGCGACCTCGGTTGCGAAGGTTTCGGCCTGCTTCTTGGCTTCGATATCCCGCACGAGATGCACCACGACCGCCTCCCCATCCCCGGCGTCCAGGTTCAACGCGATGATGCTCACATTCACCCAACGAGGATGGCCGCCGGCCGTCCGCACCTGGACGTCAAAACTGGGCACCAATTCGCCCCGCTGGCTGGCCGTAAAAGGCTGGCAGCCGCGGCGGCAGACCACGCAGCCGCCGTCCGTGTGGCCGCCTAGAATCTGGTGACAGGGTTGACCGACGACATCCTCGGCCCGGAAACCGAGGAGTTCCTCGGCCGCGGGGTTCCAGGCGGCAATGCGCTGGTCATCATCAACGACATACGCGCCGTCAGCCGAATGCTCCAACAATTCCCTGATAAATGCACCGTCACTCATGCATGGATCCTCACTCGCTGCGCCCCTGGGGGCGGAGGTAATGCACCGGTGTTTGGAACGGTTTGACGTTGCGGGTCACTTCGTCGATCAAGATGTGACCCGAAACATGCATCAGCGTATCGTCATAGTCGGGGTCTATGGCCATGGCAGCCAAACAGGGATAATGATGATGACCCATGCCGGCCGTCGCGGCGGCTTCTTCGACCCCCACGCCCACGAGCCCCTCGGCGACATGATGGGCGCAACCGCATGGACTGTCACGCACGACCCGGGCAGCCGCAATGGTCTTGGTCTCGTCATCGATCTCCAGCATCAGTTCGGGCCGACCGAAATAGCGGGCGAACTCCGCGATGAGCGGGTTCTCATAGGCCGTTTCCTTGCGATAGGCGTGCAGCGTGTTCTGCGTCAGAGAGCAGAAGGGTTTGGGGAAGACAGCCGACACGCCTATGCCTGCCAGCCAGCCCTCCAACTGGCGCATGAGTCCCGGCGGCAGCCAGGCAACGTTGTCGATCGGGGCAATGACGGCCCGTGCGCCACACATGGACACGATATCAGGCAGCAGTTCGGCAACGCCCGGATGCTCGCCCAGGCTCAGGACAAGGTCGGCAGGGGGCAGTTCCGCAGGCAGATACTCTTCGGGATAGTCGATCACCGGCGGGAGAACGCGCAGCGCGGTCCAGCTTGTCACCGTCCAGCCGGGGACGCGCGCCACCCGAAGATTCGCGGTGATGCGCTCTCCGTACCTCCCCTGCACGACGGTCATGACCCGCATGGGCGCCTCCCAAAGCGTCGCGGCTGGAACCGGCCCGGTCAATGAAGAAAAAGCGGGTGAAATATGTCCATCATAGCACGGGATTGCGACAAGTCAACACCCTGGCAAAACAATAGACCGCGGATCATGCGGATTGGGCGGATTGCCGCAGATTCTTTCCTGGCAAAAATCCGTGTAAATCCGCCTGATCCGCGTGATCCGCGGTCTATCATTGGGCGCCTATACGCGATTGGGCACTTCTTCCGCAATGCGATCGGCGACGGCCCGGGCTAGTTCTACGAAGTCGGGCAGCGCATCAAAGACGGCCATACCTTCCCGATCAGCTTCGCTGACTCGGTCGTCCGCGGGAAAGAAACCGGCAATGGGCAGGCTGTCGCCCATGTAGTCGCGGATGAAGACCTGGTCGGTCTCATCTTGAATCTTGTTGCCGACGAGGAAGTAGCGGGCGACACCGATGTCGGTCGCCAGCTTGTGGATGCGTTGGGCCGTGTCCAGGCTTCGGCGCACGGGCTCGACCACGATGATGAAGGCGTCGACCGAGCCGGCCGTTCCCCGACCCAGATGTTCGATACCCGCCTCCATGTCGAGGATGACCACTTCATCCCGGGCCACGAGCAGGTGGGTGACCAGGTTGCGCAGCAGGGCGCTCTCGGGACAGATACAGCCGGCGCCCCCCATCTTGATGGTGCCGAGCTGCAGCAGGCGCACGCCGCGATGCTCCGCGCTCAACGTGTCGGGAATGTCGTCGACTCGGGGGTTAATGCGAAAGTAGCCGCCCACGGTTCCTGGCTGTGCGCCCGTGCGCTCGAAGATCAATTCTTCCATCTCGGCGATAGGCGTGATCGTGTCGGTCAGTTCGCGCGGAAAGCCCAGGGCATAAGCCAGGCTGGCAGCCGGATCCGCGTCGATAGCCAGCACGGTCCGTCCATCCTCGGCGTAGACTTGGGCGAGCAGGGCGGCCAGGG
>CAYZLP010000483.1:0-4547 GCA_964478635.1 uncultured Caldilineaceae bacterium | reverse complement strand
AAATTGGGCCGGCACACAGAGGCTACGCTCGATGTGGAGATGGGCGTCGATGAAGCCGGGGGCCACGTAGGCGCCGGCCAGATCCTCTTCTCGCTCGCCAGAATATCCGGCGCCAAGCCCCACTACCAGTCCGTCGGCCAGGGCGATGTCGGTTTCCTCGATCGTGCCCGAAAAAACGTTGACCAACCTGGCATTTCGCAAGACCAGATCCGCCGGTCGGTCGCCCCGGGCGATTGCCAGCAATTCAGAACGATTCACAAGAACCTCCGATTAGCGCCATTCGCCGTATGCGTTGGGCATTTCCCGGCGGAGGCCGATGAA
Source organism: uncultured Caldilineaceae bacterium (assembly GCA_964478635.1). Lineage (GTDB taxonomy): Bacteria > Chloroflexota > Anaerolineae > Caldilineales > Caldilineaceae > JAGRCP01. The sequence goes on along the minus strand of CAYZLP010000483.1, from coordinate 4,226 downwards.
AAGACACCACCCAAGCCAGAGCATCAGACCGATCAGCAGCAGGTAGGGCCAGGGCAGAACAAAGGGAGAGGGCACGGCGCACAAACCGGCTGCGACAGCCGGGAGCATCCAATTGCGCGTCAGTGCGTCATGTTGCAGCAGGCTGTACGCAATCCAGGCAGTCACTGCGCCACCCATGAAAAAACCGGCCCCGAGCAAGGTTAGAACCACCCGGTCGACCAGCGGAATCAGTTCAGTCGCCGACGGCAAGGTCGTCGTGTAGGGCAGGACATTCATCCAGATGGCCACGCCGCCGATGAGCAGAACGGCGCTGATGATCATCAACCCCGATTGCAGCATGGTTGCCATGCGATGGCCGGGCAGATAGCTCCACATGAAGGCCACCAGGAGCACCATCCACGAGAAGATGGCCAGCAGCCAGAGCCAGCCGCCCATCATCCAAAGGGTCTCATTCTCCTGCAGCCAGACCTGCCGCGGCAGCTGTACCCCGGCCGTGCGCAGACCGGTGCGCAGTATGAGAATGGTGAAAAGGGCGGCGATCACAAAGGCAAAACCGGAGAAGCGGGCAGCGTAGATGATGCGCATGGCGTCTTTTATGTCGATAACGGATACCCAAAGCCTTCGGGCCATCAGAGATTTCGTCAGGAAGCACGGTATGTTCGCATTCAAGATTGTGCTTAGTAAATCCCGGCGGAAATGAATATACAGTTTCTACCAGAGGTAGGAGTGCCGAATTTCCGTCGTGGTATTTACGCCGTCTTATAGTAGTGTACTTGATTTTGGGACAGCTGTCATGTTGAATCTCTTCCAAGAAATTTTGCCTCTTGAGTTTTATGACAAAATCATTTACAATAGCACCACGCACCCCTCGGATAAGCGTGTAGGTAGCGCGCGAATCCCAACCGTAACGCATAATCGGCTGGAACGTCTTCTTTTGCAGCGCGCCCGTATGCGGATCGTGGCCTTGTGCCGTCCCTCCGCAGTACGATTTCCGCTTATTGACAGCACCACCCCAGTAACCGCCGGATTCGGCAAGCAATATTCATCCAAGGCGACGGTAGCAATGCCGGCCCATGCGGCCTGCCCTGCCAGCGCCCTTGTCGTGATCCTTCGGGATCTCTATTCGCCCAATCATCGATTTGCTCAGCAGCGCAGGATTCCCAGAACTTATTTGGGAAGTAACGAAAGGAGAATGAAATGTCACGTGTTCATCAGGGCGCCCGCTATGCCGGTTTTGCGCTGGTGCTGATGCTGACCCTGGCGTCGATCTTCGCGCCGGTGGCGGCACAGGCAGCTGCCAACCCGGCGCCGGTCGAAGCGCCGCAGAACAGCTATGGCTGTAGCACCTATCATTACGTGCGCTATGGCCAGACGCTTTCCCAGATTGCTGCCTACTACGGCGTTTCCGTCCACGCAATCATGCAGGCCAACGGGATTTACAACCCCAATCACATCTATGCCGGGCAGAAGCTCTGCATCCCGGGTGGGGGCGGCTATCCTGACTATCCCGATCATCCGGGCGGCAACTGCTACACGTATCACTACGTGCGGCACGGGCAGACCCTCTCGGGCATCGCGGCATATTATGGCGTCTCGGTTCACGCATTGATGTCAGCCAATGGGATTCACAACCCCAATCACATCTATGCGGGCCAGAAGCTCTGCATCCCGGGTGATGGCGGCTATCATCCCAAACCGCCGCCCAAACCGGAACCGCCCGTGCACCCCAAGCCGCCGTCTGACGGCTGTACCTATCACCTGGTGAAGCCGGGCCAAACGTTGTCGGGCATTGCCGCTTACTACGGCGTTTCGGTACACAGCCTGATGTATCTCAACGGCATCAAGAATCCGAATCACATCTACGTGGGGCAGTGGCTCAAGATCAACTGCCATATGCCGCCGCCCGATCCGTGCAGCTACCATCCTTGCCCGCCGCCTCCGCCTCCGCCGGATCCCTGTGGCCAGCCGTGCCCGCCACCGCACCCGCCCAAGCCGCAGCCGCCGGTCGATCCGTGCTATGGCGTGCCGCCGGCCGGACATCCGCCGGCCTGCCCGCCGGATCCGTGTGGCCAGCCTTGCCCGCCGCCGCATCCGCCCAAGCCGCCGGTCGATCCGTGCCATCAGCCCTGCCCACCCCATCCGCCCCAGGGTGGATCGTGGACCGGCAGCTACTTCAACAACAAATATCTGGAAGGACACCCGGTCTTCGTGCGTCAGGATGCCGAAGTGCGCTTCAACTGGTACGGTGGCAGTCCGGGTGAAGGCATCGGCAACGACCACTTCAGCGTGCGCTGGGAGCGCAGCGTCTACTTCGAAACCGGCCACTATCGCTTCCTGGCCACTTCGGATGACGGCGTGCGCGTCTACGTAGACGGCATCAAGGTGATCGACGGTTGGAATGTCCATCCCACGACCGATTATGCCCAGGATGTATACATCCATGGCGGTCATCATACGGTGGTGGTGGAATACTTCGAGGAGTCCGGAGACGCCAACATCTACGTGCGTTGGGGTCGCCGGTAGGCTTCGTAATGTGTAGATTTCGCAGCGCAGATTGGTGAGCGCTCGATAGTCGTCGCAGCGGCAGGTGCTGGCGCAACGAATTCCGGGTAATCGGAGTTCTGGGCGCCGGCGCCTGTCCCTGTGACGGCGGTTTCTTCCCGAAACGCCAAAGATCGAAACCGAAGACACGATAAGATGGCGTAGGTGCGGTTAACGGCTCATTCTTTCAATTCTCAACCAGCCGCATCTACTATGATTTCGCGAAGACTTCTGCCTAGATCGGCTGGTCTTCCAGGTCGGTCAGCCGCGCGTTCTCCAGCGCATCCTCCAACTGGCGCTCGAGATGAGCCATTCCGGCTGCTTGCAGATGCCCCAGCGTCTCCTGCAGGAGGAGTTGAATGGGTGCATGGAGGGGCTGCAGACGCGCGATCTCCAGCACTGCTTCGGCATATTCCTCGATAAGGCTGCGCTGACCGGCAAAGCGCAAGGCCTGGCGCAGCAGGCGTCCGCTGTGGGACAAGTGGCCTTCCCGGGCGGCGATCTCCGCCAGCCCAATCAAGCCCTGAACATGCGTATATGGATAGAGGTTAACCGGATCGGCCAGCGCCTCCTGGAGCAGCTCGCGGGCCAACGTGATTTCGTTGCGCCCCAGGGCAACCAGGCCCAGGCCGATATTGGCGCTATTGCGGTGGTTGCGGAAAGCGTCGCTGGTGTCCAAAAAGTCGACCACGCGGCGCAGACGTCGGTCTGCTTCGTCCAGCCGGCCGGCGTGTAGCGACTGAAAGGCGCTGGCAATGCGCGGCCAGAGGCTGACCAATTCGGCCGTCGTATCGCCCTGCCGGTTGAGGGCCATGCTCTGCTCGTTCAGCTCCTGGCTTCGTTCCAGATCGCCCTGCATGCGCGCGGTGACGGCAAGCTGGAAGTAGGCAATGCTGGCCAGCGAGCGCTGGCCCGTCTCCATGGCCAGCTTCACGGCTGCATCCAGGCAGATTGCGGCCGCATCCAGCTGACCCTGAACCCGCAGCGTCCAACCGTAATCCAACAGGGGCATGACGGCGTGGACCGGCGCCAAAATCTTGAGCACGTCCTGTACCGGCCCGGCCGGCACGGGCGGCGGCGGGATAAACGTCTCCCAGGAGTGGAGATTGTTCTCTTCGTAAGGGCTGTAGATGCGCCGGCGTCGCTCCAGCAAATCGGTCACGACAATGGCTCGCTCGGCCACGCGGTTCTGGATCAGGGCGGCCATCAGGTCATCCAGGAGTTCATTGCTCTCCCGCTGCTGACCCACCAGTTCCAGAATGGAAGCCAGACGGCTGTGGGCGGTGAGCATGAGCTGGATGTCTTCCTGCTCGCGCGCCCAGTTGTGAAGGCGCCGGTACGTCTCGGTGACGCCGTCGGGATCGAGGAGGCTTTCGTAGGCAAGCCCCATGCCCAGCAAGGCGCGGCCGATCAGTTCGCTTTCCGGCCGGCGTTCGCCATTGGTGGCCGGCATGGCCTCAAAGGCGGCCAGCGCCTGGCTGAAGTGCTCCACCGCCTGGCGGAAGCCGAAACTCTTGAGCACCATCTCCCCGGCCAGAACGCTGTAGCGGCCGAATTCGGCCTGGGCCTGACCGCCGGCCAGCCCGAAGTGGAAGGCTGCTTCGCTGGGATTCGTTTCGGCCTGACCGCTGCCGGCCAGGGCCTTTCCGATATCACGGTGCAGGCGCCTGCGCTGGAGCGCGTTG
>CAYZLP010000482.1:0-4551 GCA_964478635.1 uncultured Caldilineaceae bacterium | reverse complement strand
CGGCGTCGCTCGTGCAGTTTCTCATGAGCGAGGGTGACTTGTGCACCCGAAATGCGGGTGATGGCTGCCCACAGAGTGGATGCGGCGCGGGAAGGGGCGTTGATTGGGGGCTGGAGGAGTGAGGTCTTCGGATGCGGGATCCGGGCAGCATGTTCCAAACTCGAAATCAGGGATAGGCAATGAGCGATCGTTTAGACCGCTGGATTTCAGCAAGGATTCGTGGAGAAATCGAGCGTCAATACTATGTGAAAATCAATGAGCAGGCGACTTTGGATCGGCTTGTGGATGATCCTGCTTTCATGGCCGACCCGCTGCGGCATGTGGGCCTCTTTGCCGACCATGGCGTGGTCCACGTCCGGGACGTTGCCAATCAGATCCTCGACGTGTTGTCGACGGTCCATGGGGTGCTGATTCCCCGGAGAGATGAGCGGCGCTTTGCCTTTATGCAGGGGTATGGCGTACTGCTGGCCTACTTTCATGATATCGGCATGGTCGACTTCTCGGATTTCGGCCGCGCCATGCATCCTGAATTCGCTGCCCAGGCCGTCTTCAGTCCGATCCTGGATGACCTCATGGACGCCATCTGGCTGGAAAACAGCGGGGGAGTGCCCTGGCATTTGCTTACCCTCGTCGATCAAAACGTGCTGCGTCAGGATCCCAGGCTCGTCCTGCGGGAGTTGCTCTCCCTCTCAATCTGTCATAGCAAGAGCAAGATCTCGGTGGATCTGCTGAATGACCCCGCAGCCTTGCGCGCTCGCATGATCCACGTGGTGAAAACCGACATCCACGATCTCTTCGCCACGCAACAGGGACACAACCGGTCTGAAGGAAGCGAGCAACCAGCCGGCCCGCCGGGCCAGCCCCGGTTGAATCCTGGAATCATGCGCTACGCCCATCTGTTCCCGGACGAGGCATATAACTGGCTCATCGACAGTCATCCGGCACTCATGGCGCTGGTTGCTGACGTCATCGATACGACCCGGGCGCTGCGGGCGGCCGATGCCTTGCGCCAACGGGGAACGGTCCTGGAGACATCGGGACATTACCAGGTCTTCGTCGACCAATATGAAGGCAATGCCATCTATGCGCTTCGGCTCGGGAGAGAGCGGCTTTATCTTCTGGAACTCGCCGATCCCGTGAGCGCAGGCGAGTCCAACATTGCCAGTACGGAACTGGACCCGACAGGCGATCTGCGCGTCTCCTTCCACCGCGGCGTCTTCAGAAACCCTGGCGCTACCGAGCGTGCGGCCTATTGCGCCGCACTGGTGCTCTTCGATATTCAGCGGGATGTGATCGAGAGTTTTGAACGCATAGACGTGCCTGCAGGTCTCAAACCAGCGGTCGACGCGGCGATTTTGCTGGAAGATACGGAGGACAACGCCGCCTTCGTGCAGCTGGTACAGGAAAGAGTCGCCCAACTAGATGCTGCCTGCGCTGCACGCATCGCTTCGACACCCTCTCTAACCAACGTGCATGCAGGGGAACGGGCCCGCTACCTGGCCGCAAAACCCATGCACTGGCAAATGACCAAGCGTCGCGCGCTGTTGGCTCGCATGGGCCGTACCGGTTACCCGGCCGACCGCGTCGATCCGATGTGCGCCTTTCGAAACGTGCGGTTGCTGAAGCTCAACTCCGGCGAAGTGCTGATTGAAGCCGGAACCCCGGCCTCTTTTGTATACCTACCTATGGGAGTGGGGCTAACCATCAATCCGCTGGGCGGTTATCAGTCATTTCCGGCTGAGCCCTGGGTTCTGCTGGGGGCGACCGGGGTGATCCGCGGCGCCGAGCGGAGTGCCACAGTTTTCGCTACCCGCGCGTTGGAGATCGTCATGATACCTAAATCAGTCTACTTGTCTCACTGGCACCACACGCTGTCACTCGAAGAGTTTCAGCTTGCTGTCGGACAGAATCGCGCTGGGGATGTTTCCTGAGACTCCCGCCAGGTTTCGCAGGCTCAGCCGCTGCCGTTCCGCGGGGCGGTTCCAGCTGACAGGGCGGCCGACAAATGCGCGACCAGCCGATCGGTATCCGCCGCCAGAATCGCCGTATAGCGGCCAAACCGTTCGGGCGCCAGTTTGTACAGGCACCATGCCGCCGTCTCCCGTACAACCGGGTGTTCATCGCGCAGCGCATCTTCCGCAATCGGGGCGGTCTGCGAGTTTCCTAGTTCTGCCAGCGCATGGAGGGCGCAAGCCCGTGTCCACGCGTGGGCGCCGTGGCGGGCCAGATCCTGTAGCCGCTCCTCGCGCGTCATCTCTGCGATCGTGAAGTGGCGGGCAAGGAGGCGCAGCCGCTGACTTTGCGCCAATCGTGGATCGATGAGGGGAACGGCGAGCGCCTTGTGTGCGGAGCTGAGGGTCACATCCAGCAGTTCGAAGGCCAGGGCCTGCTCAGCGCGCGTGCCCATGTCCAGCTGTGACTCGGCACGTAAAATGGATTCAGGATCATACAGAAAAGAGAGCAGCAAGAAGATGCGGCGTCGAACCCGCACCGCTTCCTCGGCAAGGGCTCGCTGCACTGTGGCGGTCGTAGCGCCCTCGCCTATCTGCTGTTGGGCCTGCAGGATTTCATGGCCTTGGCGGACTTCGTTCACCAGCGCTGCGTCCAGCGTCCTTGCCTCCTCAGGTGCGGGGCGATACCGGCAGGCGCTGAGGACGGCCAGAACCTGATCGCGCACCGTGTCCGTCGGGTGCTGGAGGTGGCGGACCATGAGCGCCACCAACGCATCGCCCTGGAGTTGGCGGCAGAGCCGCACCAGCCGCGCCGTATGCTCTGGGGGCGCGGCGGGCAAGGTCAGCGCATTCTCGACTAGCGGCAATATGCGATCCCCGTAGGCCACAAGGGCATCCGCTGCAGTCGAGCGGGTCGCTGACGAGGCAAGATTCTCCATCACGCCGGGGAGTAGACGCGGGTGGGCCACGCGTCCGGCCGCATGGAGGGCGGCGCGCCGCACCCGCTCATCGGGATCCGCCAAGAGCGGAAGCAGCGGGTGGTAGAAGTGCTGTTGGGCCGTTTCTCCGATAACTTGGGCAAGAAAGCAGCGCTCATCCGCATCCGCGGACGAAGCCCAGCCGGGAAGTCGCTCTCCTACCGCCAGGATGCCCGGCGTACTCCCGTAGCGCAAGAGGCCGACCGCCGCGCCCAGACGCACATCCCTTTGAGATGCATCCAGGAAAGGCAAAACCGCCTCGACTGCATCGGCTTCTTCCAGTGCGCAGCGGGCGCGGAGGGCTGCGCCCTGAACGCGCGGGGATGGGGCTGTCTGCGCCAGTTCCTGGGTTGCCGCCAGCGCAGCTTGCTCCTTGCGGCGCTCAATGCGCGCCAGCGCCTCAAGCTGGACCGCCACGGCCTCGCTCAAAGCCAGGGCAGGGAGAACCCGGGCTAGGGAAGGATGGTCGGCCGTCTCCAACAGCTCCAAAGCCGGCCGGACATCGGTCAGCTTTCCGGTGGACAGCAGTCGATTTACGACCGCCAGGGTCGCATCGTCCTCCAGGATCAGGGCCCCCGGCTCCAGCATGCGGCGGCGCATACTCTGCAGGAGATTGACCGCGTAGTCCCGGTAGACAAGTACTGCCGCGAGCAGCCAGACGAGGGAGACGGCCAATCCGAAGACCGCAACATGTACCAGGGTGACATTCTCCAGGCTCGTAAAGAGCAGAAGCACGACACCGGTCAGACCAAGGGCCACGGGCACGCCGATCCCTTCAACTCCCGTCTGTACGGTAATCCGCTCGTGGGGCGGCAAGGCCTGGTAGGCGGCGTTGATGGACGTCCGGGTCGCACCGTCGGTGAAGGTGAGATCGAGGATGCGGGACAGAAGAATCAAAGCGAAGAACGGGGGCGCCATGGGTCCCATGGTAAAACCAATGACAACCAGTCCGGCCAGTAGCAGGACCACGGCCGCTGGGTTGAAGGTCAGGCCGAATTTGAGCCCAAAGCGACTCAGCAGCAGGCCGGCGACCAGGACCAGGAAGAGCAAGTCGCTCAGGTTGAGGGCAAAGGTGAAGGTACCGTAGAAGGAGGCGAGCGCGTCGCTGCCCGTAAAGCGCTCGGCTGCCGCCGCCATGACCATAAACTCCAACAATTGCGTCGCGATGGCCGAGAGCATCTGGTAGCCAAAGATGAGCAGGACAAAGCGTTTTCTCAGAACTGCGCGCAAGGGCGGCGGTTGAATGCGGGGACCGCGGTCGCCGGCCTGGGCCAGGGTCGCGTGATACCGCAGGTTGGTGAGCAGGAGCATAATCAACATGACGGACGCAGCGATCGCGGCCGCCAGCAGGAGGTACTCCGTGCGGCCCAGAACCCGCTGCAAGGGGGCGGCCAGGGCCCCGGCCACCATGAAGCCGATGACAAATCCCGCCACGATACGTGCGAAGTAGCGCTTGATCTGGCGCACGTCCAGCAGCCTGCCCGCCTGCCCGCCGACGATGACGAAGCCGATCTGGATGAGCAAGGGGAAGAGCACCATGGCCACAAAGGCAAGCCAGCTTGCCTGTGCGTAGAGGAGGCCGGCCCAGGCCGTGACCAAGAACGCGATGACGACCAGTTCAG
>CAYZLP010000481.1:0-4559 GCA_964478635.1 uncultured Caldilineaceae bacterium | reverse complement strand
AGATCCTTCAGAAGGAGTTTTTGTGGGAACATCGTTGACTCTCTTTCGCGTCAGGGGCATCGACGTCCGCGTACACTGGTCGTTTTTGCTGATCCTGGTGTACGGCGCCGTCGTCTTTGGGGCCGGCAGCGACAGTCTCGTGAGCGGTGCGCTCTACGGCGTATTCGTCATTCTGCTGCTCTTCGTCTGCGTAACGCTTCATGAATTCGGACATGCGCTGGTGGCCCAGTACTACGGCATCAACGTTCCGACCATCACCCTCCTGCCCATTGGCGGCGTGGCCAGCCTGGAACGCCTGCCCGACAAACCTTCCCAAGAGTTGGTCATCGCTATCGCCGGGCCGCTGGTGAACCTGGCCCTGGCGGCCGTGCTGCTGCCACTGACATTCCTTATCGCAGGCGTTCAGATACAGAATGGGGTACCGGCGGACTTTAGCGCCATCTTCGGCAACGTGCGCACGCCCGGCGTGACCAATCTTCTGGGCTATCTGGCGATCGTCAATATCCTGCTGGCGCTCTTCAACCTGCTGCCGGCCTTTCCCATGGACGGCGGGCGCATCTTGCGGGCGCTATTGGCCATGGCCATGCCCTATGTCCGGGCGACCTGGATCGCCGTGCTCGTCGGCCGGATCATGGCCGTCATCTTCGCCATCATGGGCATCTTCGGTACGAATCTCTTCATGCTGCTCATCGCCTTCTTTGTCTACGTCGGCGGGAACGGCGAGATGGAAAACGTGCGCACCCGCCGAGCGCTCCAGAATATCCCAGTGCGGGCCGCGCTGCGGGTAGGGGGGCTCCGGCTCTACACCAGCGAGCTGTTAGGCAGGGCGGCCGATCTGTTGCCGACGAGCTACGAAACGGCCTTTCCGGTCATGGATCTGGGCGGATCGCTGGCCGGCGTACTGACCCGCGAACGCCTCATCCAAGGACTGCGCGAAGCGGGACCCCTGGGGCGTGTCGTCGACTACATGATTCCCGCGGCCGAAATCCCGGTTTGCTCGGTAGACGAACAGCTTATGGAAGTCTGGGATCGCATGGCCACGTCGGGCAGCCAGGTCGTCGCGGTCCAGGATGCTCACCAACGCTTTCTGGGTCTGATCAGCGCAACCGATCTGGGTGAGGTCATCCGAGCGGCCGGCGATCCGACCAAGGCGGACCCGCGCCGGGCCACCGTCAACAGCAGCGCCGAAATCGTCGCCCCCTCCCAACCGCTTCCTCCCGAAGGGAAACCCGATGCCCGAGTTTAGGACCGGCACCGGCCTCATCTTCTACGAAGTCATCGACGCGGGTGAGGGAACACGCCCCACCCTGACCCTGCTCCACAACTTCATGAGCAGCGGCCGCGCGGCCTGGGGGCCAATGGTGGAGGATCTCGCGCGCGACTTCCGAGTATTGCTGCCCGACCTGCCCGGCCATGGCCAGTCCATCGGCTATCCGTCAGGCTTTCAACATACGATGATGGCCGAGCAGATCGCCGATCTGATGGTCGCGGAGGGCGCCACCGCTGGCCATATCGCCGGCTGCAGCAGCGGCGGCATGATCACCCAACTCCTGGTCCATCAGGGATTGATCGATCCCCAGAGCGTGACGCTGGTCAGTACGACGTATACGGTCGATCCGGCTAAGCTTGCCGGCAGCCGAGCCCCCCTCCGGCCCGATCATTTCCAGGCTGGTCGCCGATGGATGGATGCGACGGCCCGCCTGCACGATCCCTATCACTACGACGGCTACTATGAAGAAGTGCTCCTGGCCGGCTTCCGCAAGCTTGACCCTCAATCCGCCATCGATCTTCCGCTGGAAAGCTTTGCCGGCTGGGAAATGCCGGTCTGTCTCATCCACGGCGAGCAGGATGAATTCTTTCCGGTGACCGTACCAGAGCGCATGGCTACCACGCTGCCCCATGCCGAGCTCAACGTCGTCCCACGCCAGAGCCATGCCCTCATCTTTCGCAGGCCGTGGCAGGTGCATGAGCTGATGGAAGCGTTCTATGCAAAAAACCGCTTTGACGACCGGACGGAAGTGCCGTACACTTAATGATTGATCAACCTGCACTTCACATCCGCACGCACAACGCCTGCACGCAAAGGGAGCATTTCGCATGAGCACCTTGCCTGCCGTCAAGCTGGCGCCCTCTATCTTAACCGCTGATTTCGGACACCTGGCCGACCAGATCGGCGCGGCGGAGGCCGGCGGCGCCGACTATATCCACCTCGACGTCATGGACGGGCGCTTCGTCCCCAACATTAGCTTCGGTCCGCTGGTCATCAGCGCGGTGCGCGGCCTGACGCGGCTCCCGCTGGACGTTCATCTGATGATCGAAGAACCGGAGCGCTACATCGATGCCTTTGCCCGAGCGGGCGCCAATCTTCTGACGGTCCACGTCGAGAATTGCCCACATCTACACCGGACCGTACAACAGATCAATGATGCCGGCTGCCGGGCAGGCGTCGCCCTCAATCCGGCCACGGGCATTGAGACCGTACGCGAAATCCTGCCCTTCGTCGACATGGTTTTGGTCATGAGCGTCAATCCGGGCTTTGGCTCCCAGCGCTTTATCGAAACGACGACCAGCAAGCTGCGGCGCATGCGCCGTCTAATCGCCGACTACAATCCGACGGCCGAGCTTGAGGTTGACGGTGGCGTAGGTTCGCACAACATCCGCGATATCGTGCGCAGCGGCGCGAGCGTCATCGTGGTCGGCAGTGCAGTCTTCAACGAGCAGGCGGCCGTCGGCGAGAACCTTGCTGCGCTGCGCGCGGCTTATGCCGACGCCAACGTGGCCACGATCTGATCGACAGCCGCGCCGCGGGGACAGCGCACTCGCTTTCCGCAGAACACCACAATGAAGAGGAACATTATGCAAGTTCTGTTGATCGGCAGCGGCGGACGCGAGCACGCCCTTGCCTGGAAACTGGCCCAGTCACCCCGCGTGGCGCGTATTTTCGTCGCGCCGGGCAATGGCGGCACGGCATCCTGCGCCAAAACCGAGAATGTGCCCATCGGGGTGGACGACGTGTCAGCGCTCCTGGCGTTCGCCCGGCAAGAGGCCATCGATCTGACTGTGGTTGGCCCCGAGGCGCCGCTGGTGGCCGGCGTGGTGGATGAATTCGAAGCGGCCGGCCTGCGGATTTTCGGGCCGACCCAAGCCGCCGCCCAACTGGAAGGATCCAAAGCTTTTTCCAAACGCTTCATGGAAGCCCATGGCATCCCGACGGGCGAGGCCCGCATCTTCACCGATTTCGACGAGGCGACCCGCTACCTGCGTCAGCTGGACGATGTGCCGGTCATCAAGGCGAGCGGACTGGCGGCAGGGAAAGGCGTGATTCTCCCGGATACCATGGGCGGCGCAGCCGTTGTCCTGCAGCAGATGCTTCTGGAGGGACGCTTTGGCGAGGCAAGCAACACGGTGCTGGTCGAGGAACGCCTGGTGGGACCGGAGGTTTCGGTACTGGCCTTTGCCGATGGCGAACACTTTGCCCTCATGCCGGCCGCCCAGGACCACAAGCGCCTCCTCAACGACGATCGGGGGCCCAACACGGGCGGTATGGGCGCTTTTGCCCCTTCGCCCCGGGCCACACCGGAGTTACTCAAGCAGATTGCCGCCCAGGTGATCGCGCCGACGCTGGCGGGCATGCACGCAGAGGGGACGCCGTTCAAGGGGATTCTTTATGCCGGCTTGATGCTCACCCCCAAAGGACCGCGCGTGCTCGAGTTCAACTGCCGCTTCGGCGATCCCGAGGCCCAGATCATCCTGCCGCTGCTGGAGAGCGACCTGACGGAGATTTTGGAGGCGTGCATCGACGGACGGTTGGATGAGGTGGTGCCAGTCTGGCGGGACGACGCCGCGGTCACGGTCGTCATGGCGGCCCGGGGCTACCCCGGCGAATATGCCACCGGCCACGAAATCACAGGCTTTGCCGCGGCCGAAGCAACCGGCTGTCAAGTCTTCCACGCCGGCACCAAGATCGTCGATGATCGGATCGTTTCGGCAGGCGGCCGCGTCCTCAACGTGACGGCCGTGGGGAAGACGCTGCCAGACGCAGCCCGTCGGGCCTACCGGGGCGTCAATGCCATTCACTTCAACGGCGCCCAATACCGCACGGACATCGGGAAGAAGAGTTGAGGGAAAGGCGTTACACAGCGTGCCAACTCGGTGGCACGCTGTGTAACGTCCTTATCAAAGCGCCAACAGACAGGCCGCCAGCAGCGCCGTGCGTGAGGCGATCTGGTCGACCTCGATATGCTCATGATCGGCATGGGCGCCCAGACCGGGCACCCCCATGCCGTCGAGCGTCGGGATGCCCAGCGCGCCGGTCCAGCTGGCATCGCTGCCGCCACCGGTGCTGCCCTCTTCCAGATCGAGCCCCAGCTTCTTGCCGATCTCCTGCACCCTTTCAAAAAGCTCGGCGGTTGCCGCCCGCTCCAGAGGCGGGCGATTGGGTCCCCCGCTCACGTCCACCCGGGCGCCGGGCGTAACCGGCTCCAGGCTGCGCAGGGCCGTGGTGACCCGCTCTACCTCCGATGTTCGCCACGAGCGCACATCCACCTGGGCCCAGGCGC
>CAYZLP010000480.1:0-4564 GCA_964478635.1 uncultured Caldilineaceae bacterium | reverse complement strand
TGCGGCAACTATCCCGACGACGGCAGCCTTAGCACCTTCATGCACATGCCGGCCCACACCTGTTTTCCCGTTCCCGACGAGATTGACGACGACGCAGCCGCCTTGCTGGAGCCCCTGGGCGTCGGGCTGCACACGGTCGATCTGGCCAAGATCAAGGTAGCCGACAGCGTGGCGATCCTGGGTGCGGGACCCATCGGACTCTATGTGCTGCAGCTGGCCAAGCTGTCGGGGGCCGATCCTGTTTTCGTGACCGACAAATTCGACTGGCGGCTCAAGCTGGCCGCGCGCTATGGCGCGATCCCCATCAACTGCGACGCGACCGATCCGGTGGCGGCCGTCATGACGGCCACAGACGGACGCGGTGTGGACGTGGCCATTGAGGCCGCGTGGGCCGATCAGTCGATCCAGCAGGCGGCCGCCATGGCCCGGCTGGGCGGTCGCCTGGTGTTGGCCGGGATTCCAGGGCCTGATACGTTGGCGATGAAGCATTCCACGGCCCGGCGCAAGGGGTTGACCATCCGCATGGTTCGGCGCATGAAGCATGTCTATCCCCGGGCCATTCGCCTGGCCTTGAGCGGGGCCGTGGACATCACCGGTATGGTTAGTCACCGCTTCCCCTTGACCCAGGCGTCCGAAGCCTTTGCCATGAACGCGCATTACGAGAATCAGGTAGGCAAGGTGGTGATTCGGGTGAGTGAAGCGTAGGAAACGCGGGCCTCACCCTGCTTTGGCGCTGAAGGCGCCAAAGCTGTCCCTCTCCACCCGGTGGAGAGGGACGCGAAGCCTCCGCACAGGAGGCGGAGCAGGGTGAGGTGAGGCACCGCGCAACGCCCCTCCTTACTTAATCTGGCTCTACCCAGGCCGGACCGACGGCGCGACCATCTTCCGTTTCGCCATAGACCCAGGCTGCCCGGGCATGGAAGGCGGCTGGACCGGCCGCAGAGCAGGTCATGCTGGCGCTGGGATCCAATGTCGTTGCAGGGCAGGCAATTGCCACGCCCGGGCCGGCATAGAGTTGGATGTCAACCAACCCGACCGGCGCGGTACTCACATTGCGGATTGTATAGCTCCAACTGGCTGCCTCGCGCGCCAGGGCGACATTCGGCTGAAGTTGCGGCACGATGACGGCCGCGGCAATCCAGGCAAGCGATGCGCCCAATTCCTCGGGCGGGTTGTCGACCGGGCGGGAGATGACTTGGGCGCTCAGCGCGCCGATGCCGGCCGGCAAGGGCACGTTACCCAGATCGTGCGAATCCCACCAGAGACTGGTGCATGTCCCGAAGCAGGGATAGCTATACTCCTGATCCCCCACGATAATGTTCATGTCGTTGGGCCGCCGCGCGTAATTGGGATCCCCTTCACTGCCAATCATCAGGAAGATTCGGGCATCGCGGGCGGATTGGGAAGCAGCAAAGCTGAACGTCACCGGAACCGTCGTTTGGCGGTAGGCTTCCGGGAAGTTGAAGAAGGCCAGATCGAGACCCTCGGCGATCTGGATTTCCGGCTTGTCCACACGGCCGTCGTCATAGATAACCAGGAGACCGGCTGCCTCTTCGACCGTTTCTGCCGCTGTGAAGGATAGATCGACAGTGAGCAGATTCTCGCCGCCCGGGGTGAGCCAGTTTCCCGCAAGCGCCTCCGTCGTAACGTCGGCTCTGAAGGACGAGAAGTAGACCCGCCGGCCGTCCCGTGAGAAGAAGTAGGCCGGTCCGCCGATTTGCACGCCCGTGACGGTAGTCAGCGCGTCCGCATCGACGCCGATTTGGGCAGTCGTGGGCGGTGTTGTGGTCTCTTTCAAGGCGCCATACCAGTACAACAGCACCTGGGTGACCGTCACATCGGCAGGCAGCGTGACGCTCATACTCTCCTTCCCGCATTCGCAGGGGCTTGCGCCTCCCAGGGCAATACCTGTGCCTTCAGCCACCGTGAGGTCGGTCGGCATCAGCGGGGTATCGTCATCAAATTGGGCCGCAGGCGCGGCCATGAGCGGAACCGGCAGCATACTCAGCACGATAGCCATACTCAGCAAGATGCCGGTGATTGCGATCAGTTTGTTGCGCATGATTCTCTCCTCGCCTATCGTTCCACGAGCGGCAGTAGCAGCCGTGGCGTGACGATACCCGCATCCCAGCAGCGCTCGGTCACGCCGTCGCGTACCGTAATGGCCGGCGTCAGGCCGCTGTCTGGTTCGACGTCGCTATCCAGGCAGTTGTTGTTGGTCTTGTTGGGAGTGCAGAAGCTGCCGTTGGCTGCGGCAACATGCACTCGATAGTTGCCCGGCATTGCCGTGAAGAGATAGCGTCCCGACACGTCGGTGAATGTCGTGGCAACTGGTTCATCCGCACTGTTGTGAAGCGTGACTGTCACGCCCTCGATTCCCGGCTCAAGCGCATCCTGGATGCCGTTGGCCGGCAGGAAATCATGGAAGACGCGACCGGCGATGCTGCCGGGGTTGACCAGCGGCGTGCCGTCGTAGCGACGCAGGATGTCGGCTGACAGCAGTTCAACCACGTTGTCGATCGTCGCTTCTGCCTTCACCGAGCCGATGATGCGGAAAGTGCCAAGCATAGGCATTTCGGAATAGGAACACTCGACGCTCTCGCCCGCGCCCAGGAAGGGCGGCGCGCAGACCAGGGCATACGTCGCATCTTTCACCATGGACGTATGCCAGAGCTGGAGCGTGCTCAGATCGAACTCCGTTGTGTTGCTGATGACGTAGCGCCAGGTCACCGGTGCATCGGTTGGAATTGACGGGGTATCATCCGGTAGCACCTCCTGGTCATCGAGATAGAGCTGCAGCGTGAGGCCGGCGTAGGGAATGCGGGTGAGTGAATCAAAGACCGGCAGTTCGCCCGGCGTCGATTTAGCCGCAACGTTGGCCGCGCCACCGTAGCCATCCCGTGTTGATGCAGTGCCGTCATAGCACCAGACGCCCTCCGGCGGCAAAACCGAATCTGCTGGCGCCCCTGCACAAGATCTGGGACCCTCAACGGGCGTATCACTGGTCAAGACCACATCGACCAGCGCCAGTTCCCCGGTGTTGGTGACGATGTAGGTCCAGGGCAGCGGATCCTTCTCGAGGGCGATCAAAGCCTGCAGTTCATCCGCTACCGGCAGGTAGTGACTCGGGTCGGAATCGGTACAGAGCGCGCTCCAGGCATAGCCCTGAACCGTAGCCAGGTTGGCGTATTGAGCCGTTTCTGGTGTGATGCTGTCGCCCGATACGCCGTTTGCGGCGCAATTGAAGTCGGCGCCGGGCGCCAACTGCGGTTGCCGGCAGATCTCGCCCAACTGGTCGTCGGTCACAACGAGATCGGTGAGCGTCACGCCGCCGATGTTGGTGACGGCGTATGTCCAGGTCACCGGTTCGCCCTCGACAATCTCAGGTCCGGGCGGTTGGTCGGCATCCTCTCCGTTGGTAGCCTTTTCGAGTTCGACCGCGCAGTTGAAGTAGTGGCAGGGATCGGTATCGGTCACGGTTGCGTCACAGCCTGCGGCCTCGGCAGTCACCGATGAGACGTTGGCAAAGAGTCCTGGCTGGGCGATGCCTTCCTGCTCACAGGATGCGCTTGCTCCGACTTCGAGCCGTTCGATTGTACAGATGTCGCCCAACTCGCTGTCGATGACCCGGACATCACTCAGCGGCTGATTACCCGTGTTGCGAACGATGAAGGTCCACGTAACGGGATCGCCGGGGGCGATGTAGGGACCGGGCTCCGTGTCCGCGTCGAAACCATTGGTATACTGCTCCAGGTCGATATCCGGCCGGCAGGTGAGTGTCCGATAGCGAACCAGACAGGCGACCGCTTCGTCTTCGACCCGTTCCCGGCTGTCATCGCCCCGCCCGCTGACGATGAACTGGATATCGTGGGTGGCACCGCCCGTTTCCCGGGCGACGCCTTGGGCCGTACAGGTCATGGACTGGTCGACGCTGATGTGGCTGCCGGGACAGGAGATCACGAGGTCGTCGCTTCCCGGCGCGTCGGATTCTACGGTCACCGTCACATCTTCCAGGCCCACGTTGCCCCGATTGGCAATCATGACGTCCCATTCCAGGGGCGTTCCGGGCGTAGTCTGGAGTGGTGAGGTGTTGGTCAGCCGACCGTCAATCGTGGCTTCTACGCATTCGATGGCCGGCCTGGGAGGTGCGCAGTCCGGGCCGTCCGCGCCCTGGGGAACGGGCGGTTCCGGGAATGGCGCAGCATAGGCTGCGGCGGCGTTGAACAAGAGGAAAATGCTCAGTGTCGAGATCATGAATAGACCAAGCAATCTCCAATGCAAAATCGGTACCTTCCTTGGAGCTGGCATAAGCGCCCTCCTTCGTTCGATGCCGACCGTCCGGGGCCGGCGCTATGTTGGAAAGCCGGAAACCAATCTTTTCCCACTGTGCCAGATATAGATCTACAGATTGGCGACACTGTGTCCACAAATGATCATTGCTTTACAGAAGGTGTTGGGCTGCGTGATGTGGACTTTTGCCGGCAGGCGCGTCGGGGACGGGTTTGACCCGCCGCAGCAGCAGCACGGGCCGGTTTGCCCGGCTAATGATGGCCCGGGCCACGTC
>CAYZLP010000479.1:0-4574 GCA_964478635.1 uncultured Caldilineaceae bacterium | reverse complement strand
GCGTTGCGGAGGATGTACTCGCGTGGCACCGCTACGGCTACCCCGACGGCGATGCTGCCAAAACGATCAAGCTGGAAACCTGGGGCATTTTCAAATCCCGGCGGGGGGGCGAACTGCACGAGTGGAGTCCCCAGGTCGTCCATGCCCTGACCGCGGCCGTGCGGGCCGAGTCCGATGAAGAGAGCCTGACCGAGTACCGGCGCTATGCCGGGATGATTAACGAAATGAAGCTGGCGCCCCGTAATCTTCTGGACTTCCGCCGCACCCGCCCTCCCGTACCCATCGAGCAGGTGGAGCCGGTCGAGCGCATTCTCAAGCGCTTCAGCACGGCCGCCATGAGCCACGGCGCGCTGAGTGCGGAAGCCCACGAGACCCTGGCCATTGCCATGAATCGCCTGGGCGGCATGAGCAACAGCGGCGAGGGCGGCGAAGCCAAGGATCGTTACTTCACCGAGCGGGCCAGCCGCATCAAGCAGGTCGCGTCCGGCCGTTTCGGCGTTACGCCCGAGTATTTGATGAGCGCCGACGAACTCCAGATTAAGATGGCCCAAGGCTCCAAACCGGGAGAGGGCGGCCAGTTGCCCGGACACAAGGTCAGCGCCGAGATTGCAGTGCTGCGCCACTCAACGCCGGGCGTGGCCCTCATCAGCCCGCCGCCCCATCACGACATTTACAGCATTGAGGATCTGGCCCAGCTCATCTTCGATCTGAAAACGATCAATCCCAATGCCAAGGTCAGCGTCAAGCTGGTTTCCCAGATCGGCGTGGGCACCATTGCCGCCGGTGTGGCCAAGGGCTTTGCCGACGTCATCCACATGAGCGGCGCCAGCGGCGGTACGGGCGCCAGCCCGTTGAGCAGCGTCAAGAATGCCGGCCTCCCCTGGGAAATCGGCCTGGCCGAGACACACCAGGTGCTGCTGGCCAACGGCCTGCGCACCCGGGTAACCCTGCGCACGGATGGCGGTCTGGCCACCGGCCGGGACGTGCTCATGGCCGCCATGCTGGGTGCGGATGAGTTCAGTTTCGGTACCAGCGCCATGATCGCCGAAGGCTGCATCATGGCCCGGGTCTGCCACAAGAATACCTGTCCGGTAGGCGTCGCCACCCAGGTGCCAGAACTCCGGGCAAAGTTTGACGGCACGCCCGAGATGGTCATGCGCTTCATGACGCACCTTGCCTGCGAAGTGCGAGAGCTGCTGGCCGAACTCGGCTACCGCAGCCTGGATGAAGTCGTGGGCCATCCCGAAATGTTGGAGCAGGTCGTCCACGGTCGGGATGCAGGCTTTATGGACCTTGCGCCTCTGCTCTTCGTGCCGGACACGGGCAGCGCCCGGCGCAACGTCCTGCCCAAGAACGAGGTCATCGCCGCGGAAACGGTCGGCGATCGCATTGTAGAACAGGTACTGGCCAGCCTTACGGCCAATCCCGATGCGCCGGTACGCCTGGCTCATCGCATCCGCAACACCGAGCGCACGGTGGGTACGCGGCTGTCCGGTCAGCTTGCCCTACGCTATGGGGACGCCGGTCTGCCTGACGCACAGGTACACATCACCTTTACCGGCACGGGCGGCCAGAGCTTCGGCGCTTTCGGCATCAACGGCCTCAATCTGACGCTTATCGGTGAGGCCAACGACTATGTAGGCAAGGGTCTGGGCGGCGGCGAAATCGTCATCAAGCCCGCGGAAGAAGCGCGCTTCGTGCCCCACGCCAATTCGATTCTCGGCAATACGGGGCTCTACGGTGCGACCGGCGGCAAGCTCTTTGCGGCGGGCATTGCGGGTGAACGCTTTGCCGTGCGCAACAGCGGCGCCATTGCCGTGGTCGAGGGCGCGGGCGAACACTGTTGCGAATACATGACCGGCGGCACCGTCGTCGTGCTCGGCGGGACCGGACGCAATTTCGGCGCCGGCATGACGGGCGGACAGGCTTTCATCTACGACGTGGACGAGAAGTTCGAGCGACGCTACAATCAGGAGCTAATCGCCATTCGTCGCCTACGGGGTACCGGCTACGAAGACTTGCTGAAGACGCTGGTCGAAGAGCATCTGGAGAAGACCGGATCGCCCCTTGCCAAGCAAATTCTTGAGGACTGGGCGGTACAGCGTCAGTTCTTCTGGCACGTGGCGCCCAAGGAGAATGTTGTCGCCATTGAGGCTGCGACGGAAGGATCGGGCGAGGCCCAGGAAGACGACTCGGAAAAAGTCGCGGCGTAGCTCACTATTTCGATCTTGACTATCTGACGTGCGCTTGTTACAAATGGACGCAGCCTGAGCTTGTCGAAGGCGGATCCGCCTTCGACAAGCTCAGGCTGCGTCCATTTGTAACAAGCGCACGTCAGATAGTCAAGATCGAAATAGTGAGCTACGCCGCGACTTTTTCCGAGTCGTCTTCCTGGGCCTCGCCCGATCCTTCCGTCGCAGCCTCAATGGCGACAACATTCTCCTTGGGCGCCACGTGCCAGAAGAACTGACGCTGTACCGCCCAGTCCTCAAGAATTTGCTTGGCAAGGGGCGATCCGGTCTTCTCCAGATGCTCTTCGACCAGCGTCTTCAGCAAGTCTTCGTAGCCGGTACCCCGTAGGCGACGAATGGCGATTAGCTCCTGATTGTAGCGTCGCTCGAACTTCTCGTCCACGTCGTAGATGAAAGCCTGTCCGCCCGTCATGCCGGCGCCGAAATTGCGTCCGGTCCCGCCGAGCACGACGACGGTGCCGCCGGTCATGTATTCGCAACAGTGTTCGCCCGCGCCCTCGACCACGGCAATGGCGCCGCTGTTGCGCACGGCAAAGCGTTCACCCGCAATGCCCGCCGCAAAGAGCTTGCCGCCGGTCGCACCGTAGAGCCCCGTATTGCCGAGAATCGAATTGGCGTGGGGCACGAAGCGCGCTTCTTCCGCGGGCTTGATGACGATTTCGCCGCCGCCCAGACCCTTGCCTACATAGTCGTTGGCCTCACCGATAAGCGTCAGATTGAGGCCGTTGATGCCGAAAGCGCCGAAGCTCTGGCCGCCCGTGCCGGTAAAGGTGATGTGTACCTGTGCGTCAGGCAGACCGGCGTCCCCATAGCGTAGGGCAAGCTGACCGGACAGCCGCGTACCCACCGTGCGCTCGGTGTTGCGGATGCGATGAGCCAGGCGTACCGGCGCATCGGGATTGGCCGTAAGGCTGGCCAGTACCTGTTCTACAATGCGATCGCCGACCGTTTCCGCGGCGATGACCTCGTTCTTGGGCAGGACGTTGCGCCGGGCGCTGCCCGTGTCCGGCACGAAGAGCAGAGGCGCAAGGTCCATAAAGCCTGCATCCCGACCGTGGACGACCTGCTCCAACATTTCGGGATGGCCCACGACTTCATCCAGGCTGCGGTAGCCGAGTTCGGCCAGCAGCTCTCGCACTTCGCAGGCAAGGTGCGTCATGAAGCGCATGACCATCTCGGGCGTGCCGTCAAACTTTGCCCGGAGTTCTGGCACCTGGGTGGCGACGCCTACCGGACAGGTATTCTTGTGGCAGACCCGGGCCATGATGCAGCCTTCGGCGATCATGGCGCTGGTACCGAAACTGAACTCATCCGCACCCAGCATGGCGGCCATGAGCACGTCCCGGCCGGTGGCCAGACCGCCATCCGTGCGCAGGGTTACCCGGGTGCGCAGGCCGTTGGCCAGCAGCACCTGGTGTGTCTCGGCCAGGCCGATTTCCCAGGGGAGGCCGGCATTCTTGACGCTGCTCAACGGGCTGGCGCCCGTACCGCCGCTGGCGCCGCTCATGTGGATGACGTCGGCAAAGCCCTTGGCCACACCGGCGGCAATGGTGCCCACGCCGATCTGGGAAACCAGCTTGACGCTGACCTTGGCATTGGGATTGATCGTTTTCAGATCGAAGATGAGCTGGGCCAGATCCTCAATGCTGTAAATGTCGTGATGGGGCGGCGGGCTGATGAGGGCCACGCCCGGCGTTGAGTGGCGCAGCACTGCAATCTCGGCGCTGACCTTGTGTCCGGGCAACTGGCCGCCCTCTCCCGGTTTGGAGCCTTGGGCCATCTTAATCTGGAGTTCGTCGGCGCTCATCAAATACTCGGGCGTAACGCCGAAACGGCCGGACGCGACCTGCTTGATGCGGCTGGCCCGCTCGGTGAAGTAACGATCCTTGGCTTCGCCGCCCTCGCCGCTGTTGCTCATGCCGCCCAGGCGATTCATGGCAATGGCCAGGGTCTCGTGGGCTTCCGCACTCAGCGCGCCGTGGCTCATGGCGGCCGTGCTGAAGCGCTTGAGAATGCGCTCGACCGGCTCCACCTGCTCGATGGGTACGGGAGGGCGGGTGCGGCGGAAGTCCAGAAGATTACGGGGCGCCAGCTTCATTTCGTTAATCATCCCGGCATAGCGCCGGTACTCGGTCAGGCTCTCTTCATCGGACTCGGCCCGCACGGCCGCGGTCAGGGCATGGACGACCTGGGGACTCCACTCGTGCAGTTCGCCCCCCCGCCGGGATTTGAAAATGCCCCAGGTTTCCAGCTTGATCGTTTTGGCAGCATCGCCGTCGGGGTAGCCGTAGCGGTGCCACGCGAGTACATCCTCCGCAACGC
>CAYZLP010000478.1:1572-4585 GCA_964478635.1 uncultured Caldilineaceae bacterium | reverse complement strand
AGCGATGGCGTTCGGTAAAGGGCCACCAGTTGTCGGGCGTGTTGATGACGCCGGCGACCAGTTCATGATTGCCCTGGATGGCCGGCCAGCCCAAATCCATGACGATGTCCATGACCTCGTTATTCCAGGGACAGCGATTGATCTGGTCGCCTACCAGGAATACAGCGTCCGGCGCCTGGGCCTCCACATCACGCAACGCGGCCTCGAACGCGGGGAGGTTGCCGTGAATGTCGGCAAGAAACGCAATGCGCACCCTTACCCTCCTCCCTGAACCAGCGGATCGCGGGCGCGCACGTACTCATCACGTCCGGTTGCAGTCACGTAGGCGGCAAATGTGTCGGCGATGGCGCAGTCCGGATCGTAATCGTGCTGATAGGCCCAGCGATAAAACGCGATGATTTCGGGCTCGGCCGTCACAATCTCCCAGTAGAAGAGCCGGCTGATAACGCCGCCGGCCTCCAGCATGCCGCTCTCGGCATACGCGGCGAGGGTCGGGCGCCGGTCATAGGCGATGCGCTGGTGGTGCACTTGCCACCCGCCGGGCGTCTCGCTGTCCGGCACGTCTTCGATCAGGGCGAACTGGGCGCGCACGTCGCCGTTCAAAGGTAGACCCACGCTCCCCGGATTGATAATGTGCCAACGTCGGCGGTAGCCGTTGCGCTTGCCCGAGAAGAAATCCCAGTGGGGCATGGTCTCCAGCTGATCGGTCGGATCGTCGCGCCGGGTCACGACCCGGTCGATCTGCACGTGGGTATGGGCCGAGACGAGGGTTGCCTCGTTGAGATCCCCGATCTCTTCGACGATTTTGTCTTCGGGCTGCTGATTGTAGAAGCCGACCCGATTCCGGCCGGGCACGCCATGGGTCACCCGCACAGGCTGAGTGCCGGGAAAATAGAGGGTGCGCTCGTCGGGCAGGGTTGCGAGATAGTCGCCGTGGCGGCGGGTCAGTCGCTCAACCAGCCAATGCAGCTGACCCCAGCGGGTCACGTCTTCGCAGCCGGGGACCGCGCGTTCGGTTCCCCAATCCAGGTAATAGAATTCGTGATTGCCCCGAACGACCAACCACTCCTTCGCCTGGACGAATTCGATCACCTCGGGGCTGAGAGGCGCGCCGTTGATCAGATCCCCATTGAGGACCACACAGTCCGGCTCCAGCCGCTCCAATTCGCGTTCCACCGCCTCCAGCGCGGGCAGGTTTCCGTGTATATCGGCAAGTAGTGCAATTCTCATCGTGCCTTCCATCGTATCGTGAGCATACTGGCCAGACAAGTGAATCGACAAATGAGGCAACAATCCTTCATTCAGCTCAGAAGTCAGCTGGATTGATTTTTGTCATTCTGAACGGGTCGGTCCGAACTTTTCGGATTTTGTGACTGTCCAGTGGAGAATCTCGCTGCAGTTCGGACTGGAGATTCTTCACTGGACAGTCGCCATACCGGGAGTAACTTCGTAGACCCGTTCAGAATGACAATAGCAAGATCCGGGTAAAACGGAGTACTCAGGATAGTCGCAAGTGAACCGTGATTTCACTGCGATTGTGAAACAGCTGGCGCGCATTGGCAATCGCGTAGCGCTGGCCCAAGATACTGAGCGCCTGGTCCAGGATGGCGCGTCGATTGTCCGTCGGCAGCTTCAGGGTCATGATGACCTGTCCGGCGACCGGGTATAGACAATCGGCATAGTCGACCATCAGTCTGGCCGAGTCCCGGGCGTCCATGCGCATGTCGTTGACGATCAGATCGAAGCGATCCGGTTCGTTGGCCAGATAGGCTTCGGCCGTCATGCGCAGGTGGCGGACTGCCGGATCCTGCGCCACACGCGGATCCAATTCGCCGGGGTCCACGGCCGTCACATATTGTTCGTGCTGGCGCAGTACCCGCGTCCAGCCGCCGGGAGACGCGCCCAGATCCAGCGCGACGCCGCGGGGCGGCAGCATGATTTCGAAAACCTCCAATGCCTCCAGAAGCTTGAATTCGGCCCGGCTCACCTGATCGGCTTCCCGGGCAAAGCGCCGCATACCGCCGGCCCAATCGGAGAGATTGTAGGGCGCGGGCGAGATGCCCAATAGACCCACGCGGCCGCCCACGGCAGCCAGATCGGTGATGAGAACCGAGAGAATCTGCTGGGGATGGCGCACATCGAGCGGGGCGCCCGTCTCCTCAGCGATCACCGTGGCCAGGGCGCGGTTGATATCAAAAGGCTTGAGAGGGCCATCATCGAAGAGGCGCGTCTGCACCGAGAAGGGCAGAGTCGGCTCGATGAAGTCCAGCAATTCGCCGTGCAGGCATTCGCTCAGCAGATCCAGATCATCTTCGCCGCCGTAGAGGCGCGTGCCGGCCATAATGGGGCAGATGTGACGAATGAACATGGGTCGCGTTCCGTGCCAGGCGGCGGCCAGCACAAAAAAATCCACGTCATCCACCAGCAGAACTCCGGGAGCCGCGGCGCCCGTGATGCGGGCGTCGGGCGCGGCCCCGAGCAGCTCTGCCCGGGCAAGGTCCACAAAATCCGGATCGGCGGTCAGACATAGCGTAGCAGGCAGGTCAAACATGGCGGTCACTTCCCTCGCGTTTCACTAGACCCGCGCCCAAATCCGCCAGCGGGGGCGACGGCGGCGCAGGTTGATGCGGCGAATGGCCAGGCTGGCGCTCAGCAAGATGAGCAGGCCACCGAGCCACTGCAGTGCTGACAGATGCTCGCCCAGAAAAAGAATGGACCAGAGAACGCTCAGCAATGTCTCCAGGGGCGCCAGCATGGACATTTGCCCCCCGCCGATGCGGACGACCGCCCCGAACATGAGCAGGCGGGCTGCAAAGGTGCTTACGACGGCCAGGGCGATGACGGCGCGCCACCCGCCCGCATCCGGCGGCGCCCAATAAGCCCCGTGGGCCAACCACCAGACGAGCACCACAATGGTCATGCCCAGCATCTGGTAGAAGGTGACCGTTCGGGCAGGGTATGGAATCAAGAACCACTGAATCATTACGAGTTGGATAGCAAAGGCAAAGACCGA
>CAYZLP010000478.1:0-1472 GCA_964478635.1 uncultured Caldilineaceae bacterium | reverse complement strand
AAGCTGAACACAGGCACTGCTTGCCAGCAGCTCTCTGCGGTTGACGAGCAGCATGGTGCCAAAGAGCAGCGCGCTCGAAAGCAGCATGCGGGCCACCAGGAGCGCATTGGGATCGAAGCCGCCGACGATGGCCGCGCGCGCGACGGGCGTGGCAATGCTGTACGCAATGGTGGCGGACAGCGCCATGCCCCAGCCCAACGTCGCAGCCCCCGGCAGCGGGGTCGGCGCCTGGGCCGGCGGCGGTTGGGCCGGCGGTGCAAGTGGATGGGCCGCCATCAGCTTAGCGCCACCCGGATTTCGCCGGCAACGTTTCGGGCCCGTGCCGCGGCATCGCCCACATAATCGCCTGCATCCAGCAGCCCGGACACATCGTCAGCCGGAACCCAGCGCGTGACGCGCGGGTCCGCGGCCAAGGCGTCGGCCAGGGGATTCGAACGGCCGTGCTGCAGTTCCGCCCAGGCGGCCAGACTTTGCTCACGAATGACTTCATGCAGTTCCTGCCGGTCACCGCCCGCCCTGACCGCCGCCATCAAAACCCGTTCAGTCGCCGCAAAGAGGCCGTAATCATGGAGGTTGCGGGCGATGGGAACAGGCCAAAACTGCATCCCTTCGACCAGGCGCAACATCCGACCCAGGGCTTCATCGGTCAAGAGGAAGGCTTCGGGCAGCACAAATCGCCGGTTGGCTGAATCGTCCAAGGTCCGCTCCAGGAGGCTCAGGGCGGCGTTGTCCCACATCACCCGGGGATAGGCGGCCACGAGCCGGGTCAGACTGTCGATGTTCTCGGCCGTGATGGGGTTGCGCTTGAAGGGCATGGCGCTGGAACCGACTTGCTTGGCGCCGAAGGGTTCGCTCCATTCGCCGAAGGGCGGGCTCTGCAGAATGCGCAGGTCGAAGGCAAATTTGTGCAGGCTGGCACAGACGCCTGCCAACCCATTCAGCACCAACCAATCCTGCTTGCGCGGGTAGGTCTGGGTCGCGGCTTCAAACGCAGTGAGCCCGAGTTTCTCCATGACGCGCGCCTCCAACTCCCGGGCGGTCATGGCGTGCTCGTGCAGCAGCTGGGTGTAGCTGGCGCTGGTCCCCACCGCGCCCTTGAGTCCCTTGCCCCGGATGCCCCGACGCACGCGGGTGAGTTCGCCGTAGTCGATCAGCAGATCCTGGCCGTACTGGGCCAGGCGATAGCCGATGGTCGTCGGCTCGGCCGGTTGAATGTGGGTAAACGCAATCGCCGGCGTCGCGGCTTCCTCCTCGATACGCTGGGCCAGCGCGCCAAGGACCGCGCGCAGCCGCGCGAGAATCAGATCGAGCGCCTGCTGCAGGCGCAGCGCATCTACGTTGTCGAGCACGTCCATGGAGGTTGCGCCCAGGTGGATGATGGGCCCACCCACCGGACACTGCTCGGCATAGGTGCGGATTTCGGCCATGAGGTCATGCCGGATCTCCCGCTCGATTTGCGCAGCCCGGTCAAT
>CAYZLP010000477.1:0-4597 GCA_964478635.1 uncultured Caldilineaceae bacterium | reverse complement strand
AGAGCGCGTCGTGCTCTGCCCCCGTGACGAGGCGTTGCGAGAGGTGGGCAAACATGAAGACATCGCGGAAGAAGGCCAACCCGAAGCCGACGACAAGCCAGCGTTCGCGCGGGCTTGGGTTGCGACGCTGCTTGTTCCAGACAAAGAGCAGCAGCGCTCCCCAGAAGATCGCAGCCAAGCCGAAGCGGACCAGATTGTTCTCCGCCGGGCCGGGTCCTCCGCTGAATTGGGCCAACAATGTGATGAAGTATTCGCCGAACTGGTCCATATGGGTTTATCACACATATGGCGCAGGCGCAGCAGGGCACTGCCTATCCTATATGGGCTCTGGCTACAAATTGGCGACAAGCAGCGTGATGTTGTGCGCTTCCCAATTCTTCGTAGCCTGAGCCGTGACAACGGCGCAGATGCGCAGCGGGCAGAAGGGCTCCCTTACGCTGCGCAATTTCCCATAGCCTGAGCCTGTCGAAGGCAGAGTGAACAACCGCATCGCTGTGATCCGCCTTCGACAGGCTCAGGCTGCGGTGGCGGGGGAAGCGGTGGTGGCGGAGGCAAAAAAGAGCGGCAACCGGTGCAAATCCGGTTGCCGCTCTACTCAGGCATAGGTTATGCAAGACTGCCGGGGCGTCTTATTTCGCCTGGATCTTGATCTGCTTGGGGCGGATGGCTTCCGCTTTGGGCACGGTCAGGGTCAGCAGACCGTTCTCGAAGACGGCCTCAATCTTCTCGACCTCGACGGGCACGTTGAAGGTCAGGTGCCGCTCGAAGGCGCCGCTGTAAAGCTCGCGCTTGATGAACTCGATCTCTTCGCCAAGGGCCGGGAAGGAACCCCGGATGGTCAGCTCTTCACCCTCGAAGGTAATCTCGACATCGTCGGGATTCACGCCGGGCAGGTAGGCCTGCAGGACGAAATTTTCGCCATCGACCCAGGCGTTGAGGGGCAGACGTCGGGTTGCGACGCCTTCACCATCGTTGCCGCCGTTGGCTGCGTAGTCGTAGCGGGTATCCCACATGCGGTTCATGGCATCGGCCACGCCGGCGAAATCGCGGACCATATCGTTGTAGCTGTAATTGCGGACTCGCATTGTTGCATCTCCTTTGAGATTCACTCGGAAGAAAATTAATCTGAGAAATTATCGTGCCGGCGTCCCAGGTGCCGGCTTGTTGATGTACTGATTGTCAGGATAGCGCTTGGCCGTCAGATGCACGCTAGCGCTCCGTTATCATCCACTATGCGGCGCGTCTGATTTGTGTTAGCGCGAGGCAGCGCGCCCAAAGCCCTCTGGCTTATGGAAAAGCCACAGCGCTTTGACGTGGTCAACTTGCTTCTGATTCGTGACTCCGGGCCCCGGCTCTGCCGGCTCTATTGGGGCGGGGCGGTGGTATCGCGCACCTGGAGCTTCGTAGGCAGCTCAATGCGGGTGAGGGGTTGGTCCCCATCTTCCAGGTGTTCGATGAGCATGCGGCTGGCCAGCCGGCCCATTTCGCGCAGGGGTTGGCGGATGGTGGTCAAGGCCGGGCGACGGTAGCGCGCCTCGGGGATATCATCAAAGCCGACGATGGAAAGATCCCTCGGCAGGGCCAGGCCGCGCGTGCGCGCGGCTTCGATCACGCCGAAGGCCGTCACATCGCTGGCGGCCACGATGGCCGTCACCGGCATTGCCTGATCGAGCAGGTAGTCGGTCCCTGCGCGACCGGCGGTGAAGCTAAAATCGCCTTCGTAGACCAGGGTCGGATCATAGGCGATCCCTGCATCGGCCAGCGCGGCCCGATAGCCGGCCAGCCGATCCACTGCGCTGTTCACCGGCGGAACCTGCGTGACGGGGCCGGTGATGGTCCCGATACGCCGATGGCCCAGCTCCAGCAGGTGCCGGGTTGCGTCGTAGCCGCCTTGAAAATTCTGAGCCTGGATGGAGCCCACGCCTTCCCGCTCCAGTCCTTGATGATCGATCAAGACAAAGGGGAAATTCTGGCGTTTCAAATCGTTCACATAGGCATCCAGGTTGCTGGGGAGCACAATCAGCAGGCCATCGACCAGCCCCAGGGCCAGTTTGGCCACGTAATCCGCTTCCTTCTGGCGGCGGTGATGGGTCGTGGAAAGCATCATGTCGTAGTCGAGCAGGGAGACCTCTTGATCGATGCCCCGGACCACCTCAACGCTGTAATTCGTCTCCAGGTCGTAGATGAGAACGCCGATCACCTGAGAGCGTCCGCCGGCCAAGCTCCGGGCCTTGAGGTTGGCGACATAGCCCAGCTCTTCCATGGCGGCCTGGACCTTGGCCCGGGTTGCGGGTTTGACGTAGGTGTAATTGTTGACCACGCGCGAGACGGTGGAGTAGGAGACGCCTGCCCGCTCGGCCACGTCAAAAATCGTGACGGAGGCGGATTTGTCTTTGCTCATGACGACTTCTTTCGCGATTGGCACAGTCGGTGGTAGCTGTCGGTGTGATTCTCCACATTCGGACGCCTATTGACAACTCAGGTGAGGTGCGCTATACTTTTGCAAGCCCTTGCAAAAATACAGTTTGGACCATCCAGAAGATCGCTATTCACCTTTGCCCGTTTTTTGACCGTTTCTGCAAGCGCTTGCATAATGCTTTGTTCCAGTATAGCGGTTGACACGTGAGACGTCAAGCACTTTTGAATTTTCCTGATTGCACCCCGGGGCGAAAGTGTGCTATACTGACGTTAGCGTAATGAGAGCGCTCCCAATTCGCTGCAATTGTTCAGATGTTCGTTCTCCCTTTCTCGCTGGATCGGCCGTCCCGCCACCAAGTTGGCAGCCGTTCTGTGACCCAAGCACCTTGCAGCGTAAATACCGAGACCAAATTCAAGGACTTCCAATTCTAGTCGTAACTGCAGGACGAATTTCGTTGGGATTCAACAGCAACACAACCTAAAAGGAGAAATACGATGCGTAAACTCTATCTACTCTTGGTCCTCATCATGGTGGCCGCGTTGGTGCTTGCCGGCTGCGGCGCTGCAGCGCCGGCCACTGCCCCGGCCGCCGGCGGAGAAGAATCGTCCGGTGAAGCGGCCGCCAGCGGCGAGAAACAGGTCCTCGACGTCTGGTCCTTCACCAACGAGATCGAGACCATGGCCATCGCCTTCGAAGGCAAGAACCCGGATGTGGATGTCGTCTACACCATGGTGCCCATGACGGCCGGCGAGTATCAGACCAAGCTCCTGGCTTCGCTGGGCACCGCCGATGCGCCCGACGTCATCGCCCTCGAAGCTGCGTTCGTCAAGGAATATATCGAGAGTGATTTCCTGGCCGATCTTGGGGATCTTCTGCCCAAGGCGGAAGAGGCCGGCACTTACCCCTTCGTCATCGAAGTCGGCACGGATGACGGTGTAACCAAAGCCTACTCCTACCAGGCGACGCCCGGTGCGCTCTTCTACCGACGTAGCCTGGCCAACGAATATTTTGGCACCGACGATCCGGCAGAGATTCAGGAATTGCTCTCTGACATGGATAAATTTACGGAAGCTGCTGCCGTCGTGAAGGAGAAGTCGGGCGGCAACACTTACATGGTAGCTTCCTCCGGTGATTTCCAGAGTCCGTTCCTGGCCAACCGCACCCAGCCGTGGATCGTGGACGGCAAGCTGGTGGTGGATCCAATGGTGGAAGAGTATGTGAAGACGGCCAAGCTCTTCCGCGAGGAAGGATATGAAGCTCAGGCCACCCAGTGGTCTGAAGGGTGGTTCGCCGGCATGAACGACACGCTGCGCGATGCCCAGGGCAATCCGAAGCAGGTCTTCTCCTACTTCCTGCCCACCTGGGGGCTGCCCTATGTTTTGGCGCCCAATGCCACAGCGGCTGACGGTTCCGCCGATACGTCCGGCGACTGGGCCGTGATCGAGGGACCCCTTCCCTACCAGTGGGGCGGCACCTGGGTCGGCGTGCTGGCTGACAGCGACCAGCAAGACCTGGCTAAGCAGTTCGTGGAGTTTGCCACCCTGGACCAGGAAAACCTGACCAACTGGGCCACCGGTGTCTACACCAACGAGTTCCTGAAGGCCATCGATCCCAATGTGCCGGATGATCGCATGCAGGCTCCGGGCGACTTCGTCTCCAGCCAGGTGGTTGTCGAGAATATCGTGGACGGGTTTGACGATTCGGAGATGAGCGCCTTCCTCGGCGGCCAGAATTCCTACGGCGGTTTCGCCGCCGCCGCGCCGTCGGTCAACGCCGAGCTCATGACTGGCTCTGACGATGCCATTCAGCGGGCCCTGGCCGATCCGATCACCCAATATCTGAATGGTGAACTGGATCTGGACGCCATGTGGGCCACCTGGAAGGATGCCCTGGGCATCGAATTCCCGGACCTGGTCATCGAATAGCACCGGGCTGTCGCGTCTATCCACGGGTCAGGGCTCCTCAAGCCCTGACCCGTGTACTGCCCAGCGTAACCACGGCGTGCCCAAGCCTGGGGGAGGATGACCCGCAATGTTCCAACTCAAGCGCAATCAGTATGGCTACGTCTTTATCGCCCCATTTCTGGTTGCCTTTCTACTTTTTGGTTTCTATCCGGTCTACAATACCTTCTATCTGAGTTTCACCAATACGACCCTCATGAGCCGCAGTGCCGATTTT
>CAYZLP010000476.1:0-4598 GCA_964478635.1 uncultured Caldilineaceae bacterium | reverse complement strand
GTTCAGGACGCATGGCGTATGGTTGATCCTGAATTTTCTCTGGAGCCGGATCAGATCTTGGAGGAACCTGCAGGCGACGTCGAACGGGCCATTACCGTAACCTATGACCCGCAAGACGAAGACCGATTTGTGCTAGGCGGTGGCTGGCTGCACGAGGGCATTGCCTATATTGCGCTGGTTCAGGGCGACCTCGTCAGCGTGCAGCAGCGGGCATCCCAGATGCAGATCGTGCTCTCCGGCTACGATATCCTGGCCCTGGAAGATGTGGATCTCGCCGGCGTTGAGCCGCAGTCGATCACGCCAGAGGTATTGGCCGCACTGGAAGCCTATATCGAAGATGCCATGACGCAATTCGGCATTCCGGGGGTGGCGGTGGCCATTGTTCAGGGAGACGAAGTCGTTTACACGGGCGGCTTTGGTGTGCGCGATTTGGAGAGCAATGCACCCATCACACCTCAAACCCGGATGATGATTGGCTCGACCAGCAAGACCATGACGACCCTGCTCATGGCCATGATGGTGGATGAAGGCCGCTTCGACTGGGATACGCCCGTGGTGGAGATTCTGCCCTCCTTTGCCGTGGCCGATCCGGAAATCACCGAAGAGATCACGGTGCAGAATCTCGTCTGCGCCTGTACCGGCGTGCCCCGGCGCGATCTGGAGATTTTCTTTAACTTCGACAATCTCAGCGCCGAGAAAGTCATCGAGTCGTTGGCCGATTTCGAGTTCTTCACCGACTTCGGCGAAGCCTTCCAGTACAGCAACCAGATGGTGGCGACGGGCGGATATGTCACGGCTGCAGCCGCCGGCGGCGAATACGGCGATCTATACGACGCCTATGCTTCGCTCATGCGTGAACGCGTCTTTGATCCTATTGAAATGCCGCGAACTACACTTGATTTCGAGCAAGTCTTGGCAGGAGACAATTACGCCATGCCCCACGAGCTGACGGTCGAGGGGGCGTATGGACCCATCCCCATGAACTGGGAACGCTTCGTGACGCCGCTTGCACCCGCAGGCGCCTACTGGTCCACTGTCGAGGAAATGGGACGCTACCTGATCACTGAACTCAACCGCGGCGTAACGCCGGACGGCGAGCGCATCGTCTCAGCGGAAAACCTCACCCACACCTGGGAGCCGCAAGTCCCGATCGACGCCAACGCCTCCTACGGCTTGGGTTGGATCATCAGCGACTACAAGGGGCAGCCGGTGATTGCCCACGGCGGCAACACCATCGGCTTCACGTCGGAACTGGCCTTCTTACCGGAGGCCGACATCGGCATCAGCGTCATCACCAACGCCTGGGGTACCAATGCCTTCAACGAGGCGGTGCGTACGCGTTTGCTCGAAATGCTCTTCGTCCAGGAATTTGAAGCGGACGAAGCCGCCGCATTTCAGTTCGAGACGTTGCGCGAACAGATTGAAAAAATGGCGGAAACTCTGGCCGACGAAGTCGACCCAGAGGTTGTCGCACCCTTTGAAGGCAGTTACACAAACGAAGCATTGGGTGAAATGAACCTGGTGCTGGAAGACGGCCGGCTCCTCATGGACGCAGGCGAGTTTATCGCTGAAATCCGCCCGGTATTGGACGATGCGGGTACGGTCGAGAACTACATTCTCTATGATTCACCGCTTGCCGGGACAAATCTCGATCTGGCTCAGAACGAGGCAGGCAACCCGATTGTGATATTGGGACAGGGTGTCGTTGAATATATCTTCGAATAGGAAGTACGTGAGATGAGTATGGACAAAGCAGTGCATGACACACGCGAAAGTCCGGCGGTTGAAGTCGACAATCTAGCCAAACGCTACGCCTCCGTCCAGGCAGTCGATGAGCTCAGCTTTACCGTCAACTATGGGGAGATCTTCGGCCTGCTGGGACCGAATGGCGCGGGCAAGACCACGACAATTCGCATGATCCTGGACATCATCAAACCGACAGCCGGCCGGATCAGCGTACTGGGCGGCCCCATGCGCGAGGAGACGAAGGCCCACATCGGCTACTTGCCCGAAGAGCGAGGTCTCTACGACGACATGACGCTGCTGGACACCCTGCTCTTCTTGGGCCAACTCAAGGGCCTGAGCCGCCAGACCGCCCAGGAACGGGCGGAACGCTACCTCCGCCAGGTCGAATTGTGGGACGAGCGTGAGCGCCAGATCAAGGCGCTGAGCCGGGGCATGCGGCAAAAGGCCCAGTTTGTCGCCGCCATTCTCCACGAGCCCGAATTGGTCATTGTCGACGAACCGTTCAGCGGTCTGGATCCGATCAATACGCGCATCATCAAAAATCTGATTTATGCCATGCGCGAACGGGGTGCAGCCATTGTGATGAGCACGCACCAGATGCATCAGGTCGAAGAGATGTGCCAACGCATTCTGCTCATGGATCGGGGTCGGCGGGTGCTCTACGGAACCCTGGATGAGATCCGCCAACGATTTACCGACCACGCCATTGAGGTTGAAGTCAAGGGAGAGCTGGAGTCGGTATCCGGCGTCGCGCGCTTGAATCAGAGAAACGGCAGCTACCGACTGCTGCTGGAAGAAAACGTGCAGCCTGAAACGGTGCTACAGCAGCTGATGGGGCAGCCCGAAATTACCGTCGAGCGCTTCGCCCGCGTCCGGCTGGGTCTGGATGAGATCTTTGTGCGCACGGTGGGCCGCGAAATCGAAGAAGGAGATCTTGGTTCACCGGAGGAGCACGCGCGATGAAGAAAGTATGGTTAATCGCAAAGACCACCTACCGGCAGCAGGTGGGCTCGGGCGGCTTCTTGATCCTGACCTTTGGACTACCCTTGCTCATGGTGATTGCCGGCGCCGTTCCGTTCATTGTCGGCACTGGAGACGCTTCGCTGCCCGCGATCGGCATCGTCAATCAACGTGCTGACTTTGCCGTGGTGAACCAGATACGAATCGATGGTCAGACTGTGGCGCTGACAACCTTCGAGGATGAGGCGGCAGCCGAATCCGCCCTGCAGGAAGGCGCCATCAGCGGATATCTGCTGATACCGCCCAACTATCTGGATGGCGGTACGCCCACTTACCATGCGGACGCAGCGCCCGGTGCCGCGGTAGAGCAGGCCCTGGCAACGATCTTGCGACAGTCGATGCTACCCGAGGCGCCGGAGTGGCTCCTGACACGCCTGGACAATCCGGCGACCGTCACCTATGTCGACGGGACACGCGGCGCGGCCGTCACCAGCGGACCCGGCCTGGTCATGCGCATCCTGATTCCAGTGGCGCTGGCCATGGTGTTCGGATTGATGGTCTTCACCAACGCCAGCCAGCTAGGCTCGGCCGTTGTGGAGGAGAAAGATCAGCGCGCCATGGAAATCGTCGTCACTTCGCTGGCGCCTCGCCAGCTAGTCGCAGGCAAAGTACTGGGCATGAGTCTGCTCAGCCTGACCCAAATCGGCGTTTGGTTGGCAGGCGCAACCGTGGCCCTGCTGCTGGCCTTTTCCGGCGCACTGGATCCGGCCGCGATCAGCATTCCATGGGAACCCGTGATTTGGGGCGTGTTGCTGGGCGTCCCGGCCTATTTCCTCTATTCCGCGCTTGCCGCGGGTCTCGGTATCATCGCCGGCGACAGCCAGCAGGCCCGTCAGTTGGCCGGCATCCTCGGCTTCCTGGGATTGGCGCCGCTCTGGCTCATGGGCATCATCGTCCAGGATCCGGACGGCCCCCTGGCGCTGGGGCTGACCTTCTTTCCATTGACCAGTCCCATGATCAGCCTGGTGCGCATGGCCCTGTCTACGGTTCCGCTCTGGCAGCTGATCGTGGCGCTGATGTTGATTTTGATAAGCTTGATTGCGACCATCTGGGCCGTCGGCCGCATTTTTCGGTCGGCCATGTTGATGTACGGTCAGGCGCTGCAGCCGTCAGCGCTGTGGCAGGCCCTGCGCACGGGTTGAGGGAGACGAGGCCATGAACAAAACGCTTTTGGTTGCGTATCGAGAATTTCGCCAGCACATCCGCTCCCGGGGCTTCCTGATCCCGACCATCCTGCTCCCGCTCATGCTGATCGCGTTCGCCCTCTTGGCCGACTTCACCAGTACACGGACGCCGGCCCCGGATACAACGGCCGCCGCCGTGCCGGACGGACCGATTGGCTATGTCGATCTAGCCGGGCTGATACAGTCGGCGCCGGAGAACATCCCGGCGGATCGCTTGCGTCAATTTCCCGATACGCAG
Organism: uncultured Caldilineaceae bacterium; assembly: GCA_964478635.1. GTDB lineage: Bacteria > Chloroflexota > Anaerolineae > Caldilineales > Caldilineaceae > JAGRCP01. The sequence goes on along the minus strand of CAYZLP010000476.1, from coordinate 410 downwards.
GCCGCCGCCACCGCGCTGATGCAGGCCGAAATCGACGCCTACTACGTCATTCCGGCAGACTACCGGCAGAGCGGCCGGATCGAGCGCGTCGGGACAAGCTTGCCGACAGCGCCGCCAGCGACGGGTTGGTTCGAAGAATTCCTCGTCACGAACCTTTTGGAGGAAGCAGGCGTAGCGCAACGGCCCCAGGTGCGGCAACCTTTTAACGCTGCCCGCCTACAGGTTGTCCAGACTGCGTCTGAGGGCGATTCGTCCTCGACATCCGGGCAGATCAGTTGGCTGCCCATGCTGTTCATCGTCGTCATCCTCTTGCCCCTTTTTACCAGTGGCGGTTATCTCTTCCAGAGTCTGGTCCAGGAAAAGAGCAGTCGCGTTATGGAAATCCTGCTCCTCTCGCTCCATCCGCGCCA
>CAYZLP010000475.1:0-4600 GCA_964478635.1 uncultured Caldilineaceae bacterium | reverse complement strand
AGCAAATCCTCACGCTGCATGGCATTGAAGCCTGAAATCAAGAAGACCTGCGCATCCGTGATGAGATCGCCAAAGCGCTCATCGAGCTGCATGGCGATGTTGTCGAGGTCGTTGTGGTAGATGATGCGGTTTTCCCGCCCGGCGCGGAGATCGATATCGCCGGCCCGTACGCGACTGCCTTTGTCAAACTGGACGATCAGGTGTGGGTAGAGCGTCTCGCGGGAATTGCTGCAAACGTACTGGCTATCTTGCGGAAGCAAGCGGCGCACGTGCTCATTGACAGTCACAAGATGAAGCGCCGCCGTGTAGCCGAGCTTGCCCATGGCAATGGCGGCCCGCACCGAAGTGCCGCCGAGGGTGATCTTCTTCTCGAAGCGCTGCGCAAAATGTTCGATAATGTCCGAGGACGCGACGAACCGCTCACCGCCGACCCCCAAGTGCAGAAAGCCCAGAATCGAGAGAACCAAATCCCGCTCGCTGCGGATCGCCACGTCGGTGGACAGTTCGTGCCGGTGAATGCCGTAGCGGCGGATCAGATCCTCGAACACCCGGGAGTCCCAGGCAATCTCGTAGTCGATGTTGTCGCCAAGCCCGAGGGCGATTTTTGGGTTCATGGGCGCCCGCGAATCCACGTATGTGATGGGCATGATGGCTGATCGAAGAAGCCTGACTTCCGAATCAAGTCAGGCTTCCTCGGCAGCATGCTCAGAAAGGACGCGCCTAATAGAGCTTCGCTTTCCCGGCGGCGTCAAAGAGTTCGATTTTGTGGTAAGCGACCTTTTTCATGGCTTCGATACAGGGCGGATAGATCGAATTCGGTTCTCTGAGGACCGGATTCGCCAACACTTCCCGGCATTTCTGATAAAAGGCGTCCTTGATGTCGCTGGAGATGTTGATCTTGTTGATGCCCAACTTCACGGCCGCAGCAATCTCGTCATCGGGGTTCGCGGATCCGCCGTGGAGAACCAGGGGGATATCCACGCGCGAGGCAATTTCTTTGAGGAGATCCAGCTGCAATTCAGGCTCTCTGTCTTTCGGGTAAATGCCGTGGGAGGTACCGATGGCAACGGCCAGCGTGTCCACGCCCGTCGCTTCAACGTAGGCAACCACGTCGTCGGGATTCGTGTAAATGATCACGTCCGCGCCGGCTTCCGCTTCCGGACCCGTCGTGCCGATGGTGCCCAGTTCGCCCTCTACCGAGACATTGATGGGGTGCGCGAGTTCCACGATGCGGCGACTGATGGCGATATTCTCCTCCAGGGGAAATGCGGAGGCATCGATCATAACGGACGTGAAGCCGCACTGGATGGCCTCCATGATTTGCGCCACCGAGGAGCCATGGTCCAGGTGGATGCAGACCGGCACTGTGGCTTTGATGGCCTCCTCCACAGCCGCCTTCACAAATGCAGGACGTACAAAGCTTAGCTCGTCCGGATGAATCGCCAGGATTACGGGCGACTGCATCTCTTCCGAAGCCTCCATGACGCCGGCCAGCAGCATATTGCTGCTGATGTTAAATGCCGGCACCGCGAAATGATGCGCATGGGCCACGGCCAGCAAATCTCGCATATTCATCAACATGGTTTTGTCTCCGTAATTTTGGCTGTTGTTGGGCGCTACGCAGTCGCCGTGGACTTCGACAGGCTCAGCCGGCGTTGATGGGCTCAGTCGGCGTCGACTCCGTAGCACCACTGTTTTTATTTGGGCGGTTTCACTATTTCGGCAAAGATCGGTTGGGACGGGCGCAACGCTAGCCCTTGACCGAACCTGCCGTCATACCGGCGATAAAGTACCGCTGAAAGATCAAGAATAGTATCAGAACGGGCAAAGAGCCAAGTACGCTCATGGCCATCATCTGATTCCACTCATATGAGTGCTGGCCCATGAGCAAGGCAATGCCCACGGGCACCGTACGCATGTCGTTGGTCTTCGTCAAGGTAAGGGCGAACAGGAATTCGTTCCAGGCCAGCATGAATGTGTAAATGCCGACGGAAACAATGCCCGGCAGTGAAATCGGTACGAGCACTCTCCACAGCGCAACCGAAGAACTCCCTCCGTCGATCATGACCGCCTCGTCCAGTTCCCGGGGCAGGGTATTGAAGTAGCCGGTCATCATGATGATGGCGTAGGGCAGCGTAAAGACCATGTAGGTCAGCACCAGGGCCGGGTAGGTGTTGTAAAGTTTGAGCGCCACAATCAGCCCGAAGTAGGGAATGAGTAGCGTGATGGGCGGTACCGCCTGCACGCTGATGATGAGCATATTCAGGGGCTTTTTGAAGCGGAATTGGTAGCGGCTGAAGCTATAGCCGCCCAAAATGCCCACGACCAGGGTCAACAGGGTCACCAGGATGGAGACGAGATAGCTGTTAAAAAAGAAGCGCAACTGGCTCGGATTGGTCAGGACGGCGGTGTAGGCGGCAAAGGAAAAGGATTCCCCGATCAGGCGCGGCGGGTAGGCGAAGATCTCCGTATTGGATTTGAGGGAAGAGGAGAGCATCCACAGGACGGGAAATGCCGGAAACAGCGCCCCGATGCATAGCGCCATGAGCACCAGCAGTGTCGTGATGCGATTTTTGGTCGATTTTGAGATCGTGTTATTCATCGCTCGCCCTTTGGTGCCGGACGTAGAAGAGGGCCACAATCATGGACAGAACCAAAATGACAAAGGCATTGGCAGACGCAAGCGAAAACTGATAGGAGCTAAAGGCCAACTTATAGGTAAAGGTGCTCAACATCTCCGTCACGCGGATCGGTCCGCCGCCTGTGGTCATCCAGATCAAGGTGAACTGCTGCATGGTCCAGATGATGTCGAGCATGGCCAGGCTGAGGATAATTGGCTTCAGCTGTGGCAGGGTGATGAAGCGAAAGAGCTGGCGGCCATTGGCCCCGTCGATGGTGCCGGCTTCGTAATACTCGTTGGGGATGCCCTGCAGCCCGGCCAGCAGGCTGACCATGTAGAAGGGATAGCCGGCCCAGATGTTGATAAAGGTCACAGTATGGAGCGCCAACTGCCGGGAACCGAGCCATTCGATTTTTTCGCTGGCCAGGCCGGACCACATGAGCAGATAGTTGATCACGCCGTTCGGGTTCAGCATCAACCGCCAAAGAATCGCGATGATTGACGCAGTGAACACCCAGGGGAGAATGTAAACAACCCGGAACAGGGCGCGCGTCATGGGGCTGATGGCCTTGGTGTTCAAGAGTAGGGCAAAAGCGAGGCCGATAATCAGGTGAAAAATCACGCTCATGCCCGTGAAGTACAAGGTGTTGCCCAGCGCCTGACGGAAGACGCTGTCACCGAGGATCTCAGCATAGTTTGCCATGCCCACAAAGACCGGATTCTGATTCATGATGACATTGTCCATCAATGAATAATAGAAAACCATGCCGATGGGAATGAGCGACAGGATCGTCAATAGCAGGATCGTAGGTGTTAGATAGGCAAAGGGCGCGAGCTTCTTCGTCACCCGTTGCATGGTGTAACTCTCTGTCATTGCCGAGCTATGAGTATCCGCGGACAAGGGGAGCCATCCTCCTTTCACAGCGGCTGCGCAGCGCTATCGAATCACAGGGATTGCAGGGCGGAACCGTCCTGCAATCCCTTCGGCCAGGCCGAACGTACACAATCTGCCGATCCCGAACCGGCACGCCGTCTCCGGAATCGGCAGCGTTCAGGCCGGAACTATTGGAACTTCTCCATCCAGGCTGCCTGCGCATTATTGAGCGCATCGTCCAGCGACTGACCATCATCCAGGTAGAGCTGGAACTGCTCGTTAAACAAGCGCATTAGCTCTTCGGCAACCGGCAGGCCGACAAACTCATTGGCCAGATAGCCGTTCTGGAATACCTCGAAGGCCGCAGCGAAGAGCTCATCGGTTTGCACGAAATCGGGCGTGGAATTCACGTTACCGGGGAAGCCATTCGCCATGGAAGAAAGGCGAGAGTTCACTTCTTCGCTCGTCAGGAAATCGACCAGTTTCCAGGCCTCGGCCTGGTGTTCGCTGGTGGCTGACACGCCGATGCCCCATGACGCATAGGGGAGGCCGCGCTCGCCCGTATAGCCATCCTCGGCCGGCAGGGCCGTAATCGCGAAGTTCAGATCGGGGTTGCGATCGCGCAGCAGGTTGATATGGGCCAAGCTGGAAATCATCATGCCCACGCGCCCATTGGCGAATTCCTCGACCTTGTCCTGCTCGGCCAGGGTGAAGGCGCCGGGCGTGATGACGCCTGCATCGTAGAGGCCCTTGATATACTCGGCTACGGCGCGCACATCATCGTTGGTCAGGTCAGGCATGCCCTCATTCATCATGCTGCCGCCCGAAGCCCAGACCCATGACATCACATCGTTCTGAATACCGTTGGGCGTCGCCATATCCAGCGGAAGCACCCAGCCGTAGACATTGTTTTCGACGTCCGTCAATTGCTCGGCTGCTGCGGCAAATTCAGAACGGGTGGAAGGCGGATTCGCGATACCGGCGGCTTCCATCAGGTCGAGATTGGCGAAAACCGGATAGACGAAGTTAACGACCGGAATCATGTATGTGCTGCCGTCAAGCTGAATCTGCGCGGCCAGCGCGCTGTCGTCGTAACCGGCTGCGCT
>CAYZLP010000474.1:0-4614 GCA_964478635.1 uncultured Caldilineaceae bacterium | reverse complement strand
TCCACGCCCCGGCGGAACGGAATGATACAGAACGAGCAGGCGTGGCTGCAGCCGTAGACGATGGGCACATGGGCGGAAACCGGCGCTTGACCGCTCAGCGCCAGGTGCTTGATCGATTGGGTTGTGCCGATGGGCTGGAGTTCATCCTGCAGGGCGTAGCGTCGGGCAAGCTGCGATCGCTCGATGGCTTCGACTTCGGCGTCGATTTCGACCGCGCGTAGGCGGTTGACAAGGGGAGCTGCCTCGCTAGGCGCCATGAAGACATCGACATGGGGATAGGCGTCCAGCAGCTGCTGGCTGGGCTTGACGCCCACCATGCAGCCCATAAGCGCCAATGTGCCTTCAGGGTGATCTTTGCGCCAGGGCTTCAAGCTGCCGAGCTTGCCGATCGCTTTGTTTTCGGCGCTCTGGCGTACGACGCAGGTGTTGAGGACGACGACGTCGGCTTCTTCCAGGCGATCGGTGGGCCCATAGCCGATCTTTTCCAGTTCGGCAGCCACGTGATTGGAGTCGGCCACATTCATCTGGCAGCCGATGGTCCAGATGTGGTACTTGCGCTGGGCGTCGGAGCGCTCATCCGTCGCCAGTTCGACGGGCTCGATTGTGGACGTGGACTGCTTCTCTCGGGTCATCTGCATTCTCCTGTGATCCGGTGTAGGCCGGGCAGGTCATCACGGTGCGAATATGTGAACCGTGATTGTAAGCGTGGCGGGCGCGTCGTGTCAAAATCACCGGGGAGTTGGGGTTCCCGGTAGCGTGGGGAACACGAAGAGAGGGAGACTCGTTCGATTGGCATGTATCGACTTCGTTCTCCGCTCTTTGGCGCGTTTTCGCTTGTTACGCTGGCGCTCCTCATATTGGTGGGCAGCGCGCTCCGGGGGACTGGCGCCCGTGAGGACCGCTCGTCCGCCGATCAGCCGCAACCGGCTGTACTGCAACCCGCAGCGCCGCTCGCGCCTGCGACCGCTGGGGCGCAAAATGGAACGGCGGTCGCAGTGCCGCCTGCCGACCCGACGCCACTGCCAACGGCCACATGGACTCCCAGCCCAACGGCCACGCCGGCCCCGGCCATCGCGTCTGCCAAGCCGGCCGTCGCGCTGGCTGGCATTCGCCATGCCTGGCAAACCTGGAACAATTGCGGACCGGCTACTCTGACCATGAACCTGAGTTATTATGGACTCATGCTGGATCAGGCCGAGGCTGGAGCCGCCCTTCGGCGACATGAGGATGACAAGAACGTCGGGCCGGAGGAACTGGCCGCCTATGCCCGTAGCCAGGGCTTGCACGCAACCGTGCGTGTCAATGGCTCGACGGATCTGTTGCGTACACTTCTCAGCAACGCGATTCCGGTACTCATCGAGACCTGGCACGAGGATGAGGCGGGAGACGGCCTAGGCCACTATCGACTTCTGACCGGCTATGATGATGCCGCGGGACATTGGATCGCATACGACACTTTCGATGCGAATGAGCTGGTCAACCCCGAGGGAACCTACGCCGGCATCCGCATTCCCTACGGAGAATTGGACAGACTCTGGCGCTATTTCAACCGCACTTATATCCTTATCTATCCACCGGAGCAGGCGGACCTGATCGGACGCATTCCCGGCGCAGCCGGCCCGCCCGATGCCATGTGGCGGGACGCATTGTTGAAGGCCCAGGCGGAAACCGCCGCCGATGCGGCGGATCCGATTGCCTGGTTCAATCTGGGGACGAGCGCCAACGCTGTGGGCGATACCCTTCAGGCTGCTGAAGCCTATGATCGGGCCCGGGCGCTGGGCTTGCCCTGGCGCATGTTCTGGTATCAATTTGGCGCGTTCGAAGCCTACGCCGGCCAGGCGCGCTATGCGGATCTCCTGGGCCTGGCCGACGAAACGCTCCGGGGAACGACAAGCATTGAAGAAGTTCACTACTGGCGGGGTATTGCCCTGGCGGGACTCGGTCAGACTGATGCCGCCCGCTCAGCGTGGCAGCAGGCAATCGCCCTCAATCCCGCCTTTCAACCGGCGGTCGAGGCGTTGGCCGCCTCCTGACGGGTTGACCACGGATTCGGCGCTTCGACAGGCTCAACGTACGTCGACCGCCATCCAGTGGTTAGGAATCGTCATCGTCGTCCCAATCGTCGTCATCCCAGTCGTCATCGTCGTCCCAATCGTCGTCGTCCCAATCGTCATCGTCCTCCCAGTCGTCGTCGCTGTCGGTCTCGTCCCAGTCGTCATCACTTTCTTCTTCCCAATCGTCATCGTCCCAATCATCATCATCGTCATCGTCATCGTCGTTGTCATCATCCTCTTCAACGTCGACTGTTTCAAGGTCGCCTTCAACGGCGGCGATGACGCTTGGATCGATGGCGCCGGCGGTCCAACTGTTTTCGTCACCGAGCACCGCTGCGATCCCGGCGACGCCTACCTCGGCATCATCCCCAATGAGGAGCGTGTCATCGTTGATATCGCTCTCGTCGGCAAAATCGATCTCGAGTGGATCGACTGCGACAATTTCAAATGCGGCATCGCACTCCTGGCAGGTGACCAGATCACCTGCTTCGGCCATATCACTCACATACAGTTCAGCATCACACTCGAGACAGCGTAGGGTCGTCATACTTGATTCCTTGAAATAATTCAACATAAAATAAATTGACATAATCATCCAGTGACGCGCATGATGGTTACATCATACGCCTTTGCTGTACAATTGCGGTCGCAGGAAGTGTGCCAATTATGTACGAATTTTGGGGAAATCGTGACAGAGTTGAGGCTATTCTTCTTCCGATTCACCGAAAGCGTAGCCGACGCCGGGGACGGTGAGGATGTATTGGGGATGATGCGGATCGCGTTCGATCTTCGTGCGCAGGCGATTGATCAGCCCTCGCACGAGGCTGCGATCACCTTCACCTGTGTAGCCCCAAACGTGCTCGACGATCGTTTCCGGTGGCATGGCTTGGCCGGGATTGCTCATGAGCGTATGCAGCAAGCGATACTCGAGTTGACTGAGGCGCTGGGGGGAGGCGCCGGAAACGCGTACCGTACGACTTATGGCCTCCAGCGCGACATCGCTACTCATCAACTGTGGCCGTGCGGCTCGGTCGCCCGGGTGGGACCAGCGTTGCCAGACTCGCAGGTAGGCGGTCAACAGGCGCAGATTATAGGGGCGTTCGATGATCCAATCTGCGCCTGCTTGCAGTAGTGAGATGTGCTTGTCTTCTGCAATGGGGTCGACGACAAAGAGGAGCGGCGCTTCAACCGGCGGTCTCAGCTCGCGTAGAATCACGTGCGGCGCGGGTTCGCGGAGGGCGACGGCGACTAAATCGGCCGGCGCCTCCGGCCATTTGCGGACGACGGCTTGCATGTTTTCGGTCGTGCGCAGGCGCAGCCCGGCAAGCCGCATGGCTTGTCCCAGCAGCGCCTCATCATCAGATTGGTCGGTGATCAAGTATGCACGCATCGGCGGCCATGCCGTCCGTGCTACTGGGGTTTGACAGCGGCTAGCAGCTCCTGCAGTTCGCCGTTCTGATAGAGCTCCATCGCAATATCGGAGCCGCCTACAAATTCGCCGTTGATGTAAAGTTGCGGAATCGTCGGCCACTCGGAATACTCTTTGATAGCCGCCCGCAGCGTGTCATCCTCCAGCACGTTGCGCGTTTCATATTCCGCACCGACCGCGTTGAGAATCTGGACGACCCGGGCAGAGAAGCCGCACATGGGGAAATCTTTGTCACCCTTCATGTAGAGCATGACCGGGGTATTCTTGACCTCGCTATCGATTTGCGCCAGCATTTCTTCATAGGTTGCCATCATTTCACCTCACAGTTCTACCGAATAATCTGCTTTGTTCGCTTCCCATTTGGCCGGCGTAAAGGTCTTTAGCGCCAGCGCATGGACGAGATTGCTGGCCAACTCCGCCTTGAGCGAGTTCAATACCATCTGATGCTGCCGCACCAGGGGCTTGCCTTCGAACGATTGGCTCACGACTATGGCCTCAAAATGCTGACCGTCCTGCATGGGATCAATTACCGCAACCCGGGCATCAGGAATGGCTGCCTGGATAGTTGCCGCGATCTTTTCAATCATGATTTCTCCGACCTTCGACATTACTCTTTTTCTACATTTTTGCTACATCACCACTCGGGTGTCGACTGCGCTCTTGAACCCGACTGGGTGTTGAGTCGCACCTGCCGATTTCCTAGTGCCTGGGGCCAAGGGTACGTCATTCTGACCACAAAGAGTGTACCCGAACTCACCGTTGCTGGCCAGAATGCTTGGATTTCGTGCTCCTTTCCGCTACACTGTAGCTGTCGGGTCGGCATCGGCAGCCGACAAACTGTCACCTTGAGAGGATGGACGCATATGGCCCTGCCCATCGGCATTGTTGGCCTGCCCAATGTGGGCAAAAGTACGACCTTCAACGCACTGACCAAGGCGCAAAACGCCGAGGCGGCCAACTATCCTTTTTGCACCATCGAACCGAACAAGGCCATCGTGGCCGTACCGGATCCGCGCCTGGACAAGTTGGCCGAGCTGGTTGATCATGACAGCGTGACCTACGCGACCATCGAATTCGTCGATATCGCCGGATTGGTCAAGGGCGCCAGCCACGGCGAAGGGCTCGGCAACC
>CAYZLP010000473.1:0-4622 GCA_964478635.1 uncultured Caldilineaceae bacterium | reverse complement strand
ACGATTTGGAGAAGGACGAGATTCCTCGCTGGCATTTCGCCAGAGTGAGGAGACTGCGTAGACCCGCTGTCGCTTTGCGACCACTGCGTGAGCGGAATGACAAATCGTGAACTACTGAAATCTGGTCTTGCCGCGTCCGCATCTCTATTTGCAGAAGCGTCATCCCTACATGCAATAACGAAAATGCGGAGCCTTGGCTCCGCATTTTTACGTTGAAGTGGCTTGATCCGTTCCTTCGTTCAATGAAGAATCTCTGCTCTGGCTATGTCGAGATTCTTTATTGAACAGTCGCGGCATCCCACGTCGCGCCGTCGACCCGTTGCCGCAGGGCGGCTGTTACACCAACAGGATGACAAAAACCAACCTAACCGGCTACTTAGCCGAGGGCTTGGAGAGCGGCCGGCGCGCTCTTTTTGGGGCTGATTTTATATTGGACGTCGACCAGGTTGCCCTGTTCGTCGATGACGAACTGGCTACGGATGATGCCCATGTACTTCTTGCCGTACATGGATTTTTCGCCCCAGGTTCCGTAGGCGTCGGCAATGCTGTGGTCTTCATCCACCAACAGTGTGAAGGGCAAATCGTGCTTGGTGCGGAATTTTTGATGGGACGCGACGCCGTCCGGGCTCACGCCCAGCACTACCCCATTCTTCTCTTCAATTTCCGGGTAGGCGTCCCGCAGGCCGCATGCCTGGGTCGTGCAGCCGCTGGTGTCATCTTTCGGATAAAAGTAGAGTACAACCCGCTGGCCGCGATAGTCGCTCAGCTTGATGGTATCGCCGGTATCGGTCACGGCGCTGAACTCAGGCGCCGCCTGGCCGGTTTCTAATTGGGGCATGGGTCAAATCTCCTCGCTGTTGACAACAGCATCATGGCTGGATCGGTTTCGTAATGCCCCATTTTCGCCAACCGCTTCCCGCCAATCTGCAACAGCGCTACCAATCTAAACTGAGCGCGGCGCGAGACCATGGGTTTCGTAGGCCCGGCATATCCGGTTGACCAGAGATGTCACGCCGGCAGCGGTGATCTACGAAACGCATGATCCCGTAGCGTCCTCGGTTTTATCCTCGCTCGTTGCCTGAATGAGCAGTGGGTCCAGTTATCTCCCCGGCGGGAAGAGATGTAGTTCATCTCCCGGCGCCACTGGCGCCCCGGTCGCTTCCGTAAAGCTAATGTCCTTGCCGTTGAGGAGGACACGCCACATGGGGCGGATGCAGTAGACCGGCACCGCTTCAAACCACGGTGTTCCCGTACTGTCGAGGCGCATGCTGTCGCTCCATTCCTGTTCCAGCACGGCCGAACGGATCTCCGGGTAATAGTCGAATAGTTTGTGCAGGGCCTGGCCGACGTGAGCGCCTTCCGGCAGCCAGACCGCAGTGCGCTGGCTGCCCGTGAGCGTGCGCAGGCGGCCGAATAGACGGACTGTCAGTGGAAAGTCGCCGCTGTCAAGTGCGACCGCCATCTGATAGCCGTGCAGCATGAGGTGTTGATGCAGCGTCAGCACTTTGTTCCAGCCGGCCAGGGCTTGCGGGACAATGGGATCGCCGGGCAGTTCCTCTTGCAGGAAACGGGCAAAGGCGGCGTTTACGAGGCTGATGGAGCCGTTGACGTAGACCGGTGGCACGTGGGCACGGCGCGGGCCGTGGGCTGCGTGCTTTTTCCCGGCCGCAAAAAGATAGCGGGCCAGATCATGGCTGAAATCCATGCCCAACAACCGCGCCAGCCAGATGGTGAAGAAACGCCGGCGCTCGGCGAGATGCGCGGGATCGGCCCCTTTCTCCCAGCCGAGGATTGCGGCCGTCTCCGGTTGCTGAAGCAGGTAGTCATAGGTGGCGACGACCAACTCATGACCGCGGCGGAAGAGCGGCTCCACCGTGGCCAGCATTGCCTGCGTCTCTCCCTCATCGATGGCCAGAAAGGCGCGCAGGCGCTGCCACTCCTCTTCGGGCCCAGGCGCCAGTTTTTCAAGACGCCAGCGAACCGGCTGGCGATCCCCGTTGAATACGGCAAATGGATCCACGATCGTTCCTTTCGGCGACACGCCAATCGAAGCTTCTGAAGATCATGATATGCAATCGTGGCATGGCCCGCAACGACTTTTGTCGCCCTGGCCGTCTCCGTTACTTCCAAGGTAACGGTTCAACTACCAGTCAAATCGAACGGGGATTAGGCAGATTGCGGCGAACCCCGACTGATTTTCTGCAGGCAATCCGTACGAATCCGCCGTATCCGGTTTGTTCCGCGGTCTATTGGCGGCAAAATGAGAGTTGCTGCTTTCAGGCTGGTTGATTCGACAGATTTTCGGCTTACGTCTATCATAGCGTTCCCGATCATGAAGCCGAAAATTAGCAGAGGAACTATATGTTTGAAAAACTGAATAGGTGGAGATTTACGGCAGGTTTGGCGGTTTTCCTGCTCTGTTGTATTGGTTTGTCCACCACTGCCCGCGCGCAGGCCGATGATCCGCCACCTGCGCCGGTCAGCGAGCATCTCCAGCGGCAGTTGGACGACACGGCCGCACCGATCTCTTTTCTCGTCATCCTACGCGATCAGCTCGATGTGGAATTGACCCTGGCTACGGCGCCCGTCGATCTCACTACGCGGGCCGAGCGCGGCGAGATTCTCTATCAAGCGCTGACGGACCACGCCCGGGCGACCCAGGCCGAGTTGCGCAAAATGCTTGCGGCCGAGGGCGCCTCAGTGCGGCCGTTTTATATCGTTAACATGCTGGAAGTAACCGGCGATGCCGATCTGGTGGCACGGTTGCGGACCCATCCGGACGTGGCGCGCCTGGCCGCCAATCCGACCATCGCACAGAGCCACCTGGCCACGGCCAGCGTAACGCCAGCGCCGCCCTGGCTACGAGAGATGAGCATGCCGGCCGGCCGCGCCTATCAGACGACCATCGAACGACCGTGGGGGTTGGACTACACGGGCGCGCCCGAACTCTGGGATGCGGGCATCACCGGCGCAGGCATCGTGATCGCCAGTCAGGACACGGGCGTCCAGTGGGATCACCCGGCCTTGCGCGATCGCTACCGGGGCTGGAATGCGGAGAACGCAACGTTCGACCATGTCTACAACTGGTATGACGCATGGGCCGACGGATCGCGGCCGAGCCGCTGCTCGGCCGATGCCCAGGTTCCGTGCGACGATCACGGCCACGGCACCCACACCGTGGGTACCATGCTCGGCAATCCTGCAGGTGACGAACCGGTCATCGGCATGGCGCCGGATGCGACGTGGATCGGCTGCCGCAACATGGAAAACGGCGACGGCACGCCGGCTTCCTACGTGGCTTGTTTCGAGTTTTTCCTGGCGCCCTACCCCCAGGACGGCGATCCCATGACCGATGGCCGGCCGGACCTGGCGCCCCACATCATCAACAATTCGTGGCGCTGCACGCCCAGCGAGGGCTGTGATGATGTCGACACCCTGCGCCAGGTTGTAGAGACGATGCGGGCTGCAGGTCTGTTCGTCATTGTGTCGACTGGAAACTTTGGACCCGGTTGTGGAACGGTGATTGAACCACCCGCCGTCTACGACGCTTCCTTTAGCATCGGCGCCCATGATTCGACGGGTAGTCTGGCGATCTTTTCCAGCCGGGGGCCGGTGACAATTGACGGCAGCGGCCGGGTCAAGCCCGACCTGGCTGCGCCGGGCGTGAACGTCTATTCTGCCTGGGTCAATGATGCCTACATGTACAACCAGGGGACGAGCATGGCCGCGCCGCACGCGGCGGGCGCGGCGGCGCTGCTCTGGTCGGCCGCGCCGGAACTCATGGGCCGGATCGATTTGACCGAGCAGGTATTGGTGAAGAGCGCTTCGCCCGTCAACGCCACCATCTGCAACCCGAGCGGCACGGCGGCCGTTCCCAATAACCTCTTCGGCTTCGGGCGGCTTAACGCTGCGCGTGCCGTGGACTATGCCCGTCTTGCGGCGCGCGTCGAACTGACCGTTCTGGACGAAATCGGCTTGCCCCTGCCCGGCGCAGTGATCGAACTGGTGGACCAGCTTACGGGCTATCGCTATGGCGCGACTGCCGATCCGGAAGGCGCGGCCGTGGTCGAACCGATCTATGCCGGCTCCTACATGCTGGAGATTTCCGGCGACGGAACCATCCCGCCCATACCGCTGGAAATCCTGCTCGGCGAAAGCCACGGACCGCGAACGGTCGCGGTGGACGGCGGGACATCGGTCCGTTACACCCTCACGGTGCCAAGCATCCTGGAAGAGGTCGAGCCCGAATGGTTTCTTCCCATCGTGGCTCAACCGTGACCGAAAGTCGGAGATGCCGGTTATACGCTGAACTTCCCGGTGGCTCCCGCATGCGCAGGCCGACAATCCTGCCATTGCGCTCGCTTGCAGCGCCAGGTATTGGCGGCTCTGCCAAACTGAAGGCGCTACGGGATCATGGTTTCTGCGTCCAGTGCGGACGCCCACGTGTGCCCTTACAGCGCATGAGTTGCTGTGGTCAGACCGTTCACACGTGGGCGTGCGAACTAGACGAGCAAGATTAAAACCAATGATCCTGCGGGGTCGCCAATTTAAAAAATCAGGGGGACGGACACGATTGTCACCAAGACCCAGACTGCGTATGCAACCATGCCGCGGCCGAGGTT
>CAYZLP010000472.1:0-4636 GCA_964478635.1 uncultured Caldilineaceae bacterium | reverse complement strand
CTAGCGTTGGTAGTTGAACGATTCAGCCGATTCTGCGCCACTCATGCGTGACGCCTGACGGCAGATTTTCGATCAGCCGATCCCCGTCGACGATGAATTCGCCGGTGTAGGTCTGGCCGAGACCGTTCGGGGTCAGGCCCAATCTCGCCTCGTAGGTCGCCGCCGTGCCCGAGATCGAGAAGATCCCGGCGCCGGCAATGACCGAGCGAAAGGCAGCCGCTGCTTCGGCCTCCGTTGGCGAACCAGCATCGGCGAAAGGTACCCTGCCCTTCTCGGAGATGAGAAACATGTGGTGCTTCCCGGTGTCGATCATGAGGCCGTCATGGGTGTCCGATACTAGTTCCCATACACCTCCAATCGATGACATTTTTCGCACTCCTTTCATGCCGTAACCTTATTCTTCGAGTGGAACAGCTTCATATCGAGCGACTGAATGATAGATCACCGCGTTCTCACCGAGCTTGGCTAGCGCATCTTTACAGCGTTGCACGTGCGGCATTTCCTGGTGATCGATCAGTGCTTGGTGAGTCTCCCATTCTTCATACAGCCGCATCACAGTTGGATCCAGTATATCGGCTGAAACGGCGTAGGTGATACATCCTGATTCCGCCTGGCTGGCCTTGACCAACTCCGCCCATGCAGCCATTACTTCCTCGTGTACATCTTCCCTCGGTGAAAAGGTGACTGTGATGACTATCATGGCGATTCCTCCGTTAGTAAGTTGTTTGTTGATCGAAATTCATGTCTTGCTTCTTCTTCCTTGGTGAAACTTGCAGACATTTGACGGCCTCCTGCATTGAGTGTGTTGGGATCAATCTCGTCAGACGCTTGCAGTTCCAACCATCGAGAACATTGCGCCTCTCAGGGCTTCGATCATGCCCAAGTGTCGTTTTCCATGGTCATTATGGAACAACAGATCAAACAGGACCGTCGTTTGGCGCGGACCGGTGGTGTTTAAGACGCCTGTCTCGTCGACCCGAAACTCCGGCATGATTGAATAACGTTGCTGAGTCAATTCGTGATCCTGCAGCTGCTTTGCCGCGTTGTCAGCCGCGAAAAATGCCTTTTCTGCGTACGCCGTTATTTTTTTACGGCCAACCGATGCGACATCTACCGCCTGGCCGATTGTCATCCCGGCGCCAGTCTCCAGCCATCCGAGGGCGGTTGAATTGACGCCCCAGACATTCGCCACATCTTCGACAAACCAGATTTGGCGGGGCAATGCTAAGTCATGACTCTCTTCCGGCAAACGATTTGGCAGACTGGCCTGCAGTCGGTCAGCAAAGCGGGCGATATGAAAAACATGCCAGCCAATCGGCGGTGCGGTGGCACTTGGCGCTTTGGCAAACTGTTCATCACTGAGATCTTGCACAAGCCTGAGCGTTGCACTATGGAGGGCCGGCATAAACCATGGATGCAGTAGTTCATTGACAATAGGATCGGTCATTTGGTTGTCCTCTTGGCTGTTGATGACTCCATTGCAAAAAGTTTGGGTTAATCATAAAAACCACAAATACTCTCTCGAACACTTTTTGTGATCTCTGTGACCATTGAGCCTCGTTGCAGCAGAGTTCTTGATCGGCAACAGACGAAATATCAAGAATACACATAGGATACGGGGCCTTTCCGCAAAAAACGAGGTTACTGACTGATACAAAAAGTGATACAATAGCGCCCACATCGCTTGATACATCATTTGGAGGCAAGCGTGACAATAGAGTTGACCTTTGGCGCGTGGCTGCGCTTGCGCCGTCGTCAACTGGACCTAACGCAACAGGAACTGGCCGACCGGTCAAGCTGTTCGGTGGTCACGATCCGCAAAATCGAGCAGGGCGACCGGCGTCCGTCCAAGCAGCTGGCCGAATTGATGGCCGCGGCCCTGCACGTGCCGGCAGAGCATGTGGCCGACTTTGTCGCCTATGCGCGTCAGGATCCCGATTGGGTTCAGACACCCTTTGCCTTGCGGAGCCTGGGCCAGACTGTCGCGTCGGCGGCTGCCGCTACCGGACCGGAACCTACACATCATTCCCAACAAGCCAAAAACGCCAACGCATACGTCTTGCCGCGCCCAACCACGCCCTTCTTGGGTCGGGAACTAGAAATTAAGGCGCTGCTCGACTACCTGCTGGACCCAAACCAACAGCTGGTCAGCATCCTGGGCCCGGGCGGCATGGGCAAGACGCGCCTGGCCCTGGCCGCGGCCGAACGGCTGGCAGCCGGCGACGACCATCCCTTTGCCGACGGCTTCCTCTTTGTCTCCCTGGCCGCGCTGACCGATCCCGGCCAGATCGCACCGGCGCTGGCCGATGGTCTGGCCATCCTTGTGGACGGTCGTAGGAACACCGCCGAACAGCTGCTGGCCTATCTTGCGCAGCGTCATCTTCTGCTCATCGTCGACAACTGCGAACACCTGCTGGACGGCGTCGACCTGCTGGTGGAGATCGCGCAGGCCGCGCCCGGCGTGACCGTGCTGGCCACCTCCCGGGAACGCCTGCACTTGCAGGGTGAGCAGGCCTTCCCCATCGACGGGCTGGGCGTCCTCGATCCCATCGATCCGGACTCGGGCGATGCCATGGTGCATCCGGCCGTGCGCCTCTTCGTGCAGAGCGCAAAGCGTGCAGCCCCAACTTTCGCGCTCACGGACGATGATCTGCCCCATGTTGCGGATATCTTCCAACTCGTCGACGGCATGCCCCTGGGCATCGAGCTCTCCGCCGGCTGGGTGGGGATGATGTCCCTGGCCGAGATCGCGGGCGAAGTGCGACAGAACCTGGATTTTCTGGCCAGCGATTTGCGCGATCTGCCCGCGCGCCACCGCAGCATGCGGGCCGTCTTCGACGCGTCCTGGCAACACCTCGATCCCGCAGAGCAGGCGGTCTTCCGCCGGCTTTCGGTCTTCCGCGGCGGCTTTACGCGCCAGGCGGCCGCAGTTGCGGCCGGCGCAACCCTGCGCCACCTGGGACATCTGATCTACAAGTCGCTGCTCCACTACGACCGGGCGCACAACCGCTACTGGCTGCACGAACTGCTGCACCAGTACGGGGCGGACAAATTGGCCGCCGGCGGCGCTGAAGCCACGGCCACCTCAACCCGCCATTGCGACTACTTCATCGGCCGCCTGATCGCGTGTTCGGATTTACTCAAAGGCGCAGATCAGGCGGGCGCGCTGGCCGAACTCGACAACGACATCGACAACTTTCGCTTGGCCTGGCGCACAGCCATCGCAGGCGATGAGGTCACGCGCCTGCGCCCGGCCATGGATACATTGGGCTTCTATTTTGAATGGCGCGTCCACCCCCATGAGGGACATGCGGCCTTTCGGCGGCTGGCTGATGCCGTCGACCCCGACGAATCTGTCGAAGCGAGGGCGACGCTCATGCGTGCGCTGGCGTGGCAGGCTTCTTTCTTGCGCCAGTCGGGCCGGCCGGACGCGGCGCTCGAATACCTGGACCGGGCTGACACGCTCTGTTCGCATCCTGACGTAGATGTGCCAACGAGGCTATTTGAGCAGGCGTTCATCGCCTACCAGCGGGGCTATTGCTTGGATCGGCGTGACAATGAGCGTGCGCTCGCGTGCTTCCATGAAAGCGTCAAGCTGTGGGAAGCCTACGGTGATCCGTGGTGGGCGGCATTGGGATTAGGCGGTTTGGGCTTCATGCTCTCCTGGTCCAACCACTTCATTGAGGCGCGCACCGAGCTGTCAAAGAGCGTCGACCTGTTCGAGCGCTACGGCCATATACGAGAATTGATTTTCCTGCACAACCGTCTGAGCGATTCCTGCAAATTCAAGGGGGAGATGGCGGCAGCGCGCGCCCATGCCGAGCGAGCGCTGGCACTCTCTGAGCAATCCGGGAACAAAAAAGGCATGGCCGACGCCTTGCGCAACCTTGCCACAATCATGGTTGCGACGGAAAGCGACCGGCAACGGGCAGAGCAGCAAAATCAGGAGGCGCTCGCGCTCTATCGCTCGCTGGGAGTTCAGGTCGAACTGGCGCTCTCGGTGACTGAGATCGGCAAACATCGGCTATTCCTGGGGGAGGCTGATGCTGCACTGCATTCCTTCCAGGCAGCCAAGGATCTCTTCAAGGCGCAGCAGTTGCGGCAGGGCGAGGGTTACGCGCTGCACTGGCTGGCAATTGCCGCCGCCACAAAGGGCCAGCAGAGAGAGGCCAAGGCGAAAATTGAGCGCAGCATCGCGATCTTTGCAGAGGTCGGTGCGGACAACTACATCCCTCACCTTCAGGTTATCCGCTACCTCATCGACAAGGAAGCGCTGCCGCTGGCCGAGGCCAGACCATGGCTGGCCGGGATTCTGCGCAACGCCCTGGATATTCATGAGTTCTACGACGTCTATTGGTCGCTGTCAGCCTTGGCCTATGTTCTTCTGAGCGAGGAATCAGCGGCGCCGCTGTCGCCGCTGCCGCCGGCCGTGCACTTGGCTGCCGCGGCCCGCGGCTTCCTTGGCGCGAGCTTGGAATTCGGCCGCTCAGCCTACATGCGCGCCCTGGTGCTCGATGAAGTTGACGCCATGCTGGCACCCTGGCCGCAGCCGGCAGTCGATGGCGCAAAAGCGGAAGGCGGCCAACAAGAAGTCTGGACATTTGCGAAGGCTGTTTTGGACAGTATTGCCTGTTAA
>CAYZLP010000471.1:0-4637 GCA_964478635.1 uncultured Caldilineaceae bacterium | reverse complement strand
ATTGCCCGGACCGACGCCGACTCGGCCCAGCTCATCACCAGCGACGTCGATCCGTACGATGTGCCGTTCATCGTGAGCCAGGATCGCTCCATGGAAGGCTTCTACTACATCAAGGGCGGTTTGGAGAATGCCATCAGCCGTGGTCTGGCCTATGCGCCCTACGCCGATCTCATCTGGTGCGAGACTTCGACGCCCGACGTGGGTGAGGCTCGGGAATTCGCCCAGGCCATTCACGAGAAGTATCCGGGCAAGATGTTGGCCTACAACTGCTCGCCCTCGTTCAACTGGCGCCGGAACCTGGACCTGGAGACCATCGCTACCTTCCAGGAGCAACTGGCCGAGATGGGCTATAAGTTCTTCTTTGTTACCCTGGCCGGTTTCCATTCGCTGAACGCAAGCATGTTCGAGCTGGCCCAGGGCTATCGCGACCGGGGCATGGCCGCCTTCTCCGAACTTCAGGAGCGGGAATTTGCCATGCAGGACGCCGGCTTCACTGCCGTCAAGCATCAGAGTTTTGTCGGCGCCGGCTACTTCGACGAGGTCCAGATGACCGTGACCGGCGGTGCGGCCTCAACGACCGCGCTCCACGGTTCGACGGAAGAGGCCCAATTTCAGGGATAGACCAACGTCAGCCTGAAAACATGGGTTTCGCAGCCTGAGCCTGCCTGTACTGAGCCTGCCGAAGTGTCGAAGGCGGATCGATTGCCAATGGCCTGCATTGGTAGGTCCGCCTTCGGCGAGCTCAGCACAAGCAGGCTCAGGCTGCGTTGATGGGCGGATATGTGGGCGCAGCGGTGTAGTTTGACGAATCCGAGCAACTGCACTGCTCTCGAACGCTACTCAACGCCCTGCAAGTGCTGCCTGAAAAACGCCGCGGCCCGCTCCATGAAGAGCGCGTCCGTCTCGCCGTTGAAGGTGTGGGGCGCGCCCGGATAGGTGAAACATTCCACGGTTTTGCCCAGGGCTTGCAGATCGGCGCAGAGTTCTTCAGACCAGGCAAGGGGTACCTGATCGTCAAATTCCCCATGGTGAATGCTCACCGGCGCTTCGACGTCGGCGAGATAGTAGATCGGGGAGAGACGCCGCAGGTCCGCTTCACCGGGCGCTTCGCCTTCCTCCCACAGACCGTTTGCTCCATTGGTGAAAAAGAGAATCCGCTCGTGATTGCGCGCTTCGTCACCGCTCATCGCACCATAAAGGAGTGCAGCGTCAATCGCGTCGCTCACGGTGATTGCGCGCAGGGTGATGCCACCGCCCATGCTGTGACCCCACAATCCAATCGCATCGGGATCGGCAGCTTCCAGGGGACCTGGTTGGCCGCCCAGTCGTTGGACGAGACCGACCAGATTCAGGACATCCCGGGTATAGCCGACGCGAAATTCGTTAGGCCCCTCGTCTGACGGTGGGTAGTTGCGATAGTTGGGATGAATGGCCACGAAGCCGGCATTGGCCAGGGTATCGGCGTAGCGCGTCGTGTAGGTGAGCACGCGGTAAACGGACGGTTCCACATAGCCATGGTTGACCAGCACTACCGGAAAGGGCCCTGTACCGACCGGGACGTTCATAAAGCCGTAGGTCCGCAGTCCGTCGGAATCATAGCTGATGAGATAGCGGGTGAAGCCTGGCCCCTGGCCCAGCACCTGCTCCGTGCGAAAATCGCCCTCTCCGTACGTATCGGCCCGCAGATCGGCAATGGTCAATCCGGCATAGGGATCGGGCGTCGGCGGCGCGATGGCCGGCGTAATGGTCGGCAAGGGTGCCCGTCGAGGTGTGGCGGTGGGGATCAGCACAGGGCGGGGCGTCGGCGTGGGCAGTTGCGTACGGTTTTCCGCCACCGGGGTTATTCCGGTAAGGGCCGCTGCATCGACCGCAGCAGCCGGCGCCTCGATGGTCATGCAGCCCGTCAGCATCAGGCCGAGCACGGCAATGGCGAGTATGCGGAAAGGTTGGGCGTTGCGTACGGTGTTCATGGCCGCGATCATGCCACGATTTGCATACTCTGCCAACTTCTTTACACGTCGTCCGGTGCGCACACTCGGCCTGCAACCGTCCAGTGAGCACGCTCACGTGCGAGCGGGTCGGCTGCTCAAAAGGCATCTTCACTTCTCGAATATTCGTGGTAGACTTGGAGGAAAGCCTTCTCCCTCTTATCGTCGTGCATACCAATTAAAGGAGACTACCCCAATGCCCGACATCAGATATGCCAGCCTAACCGACGAGCAGCTCGCCAAATTGCGGGAACTGGAGGACGAACTCGGTAACTGGGTGCTCGCCATCGAGCCGGCCGTCAAATTGGCCGAGCTTACACCTTCCCAACTGGCCCGCATTCAGGCATTGGAAGACGAATTGGGGGTGATTCTGCTCGCCTATCGCCCGCCGCAAGAATAGACCGCGAATTCGACGGACGGAGCGGGCTATAGCGGACATTTCGCGGTTATGCTATCGCCCTGATACAAAATGTGGTTTAGAATGCCTGGGAGGCGCCCCGATGGCAATACCAAATTTGTTGGGTATGGTTGTCCAGGATATGGCGACGGCGCTGGCTTTCTACCGGCTGCTCGGACTCGACATTCCGGCTGAAGCGGATGGGGAAGGGCACGTCGAATATGTGATGCCCGGCGGCTTTCGCATTGCGTGGGATACGCTGGCCGTGATCGAGAGCTTCGACGGTCCGCGCACGCCGCCCGTCGGCCATCGCATGGGTCTGGCCTTTCTCTGTGACGATCCGGCGGACGTCGACGAACGCTACGCCGCGGTCACGGCCGCCGGCTATGCCGGCCACAAGGCACCCTGGGACGCATTTTGGGGCCAGCGCTATGCCGTCGTTGTCGATCCCGACGGCAATCTGGTGGATTTGTTCGCCCCACTGGCGGAATAGGTGGTGTAGCGGGCGTGTTCATTCCGGGATTCGGCCACAACTTGCCCGGTAATTCAGACTGGAACTGGCCGAATCCCGGAATGAGCACGCCGGCATCTCCCCAAGACGCTATGTCAACACCAGGCCGGCCGGCGACGGAATTGCCGTCAGATCACCGGTCGGCGTTAGCGCGCCCGTGATCGAATCGACTCGAAAAACCGCCAGCGTGTCCGTATCCTGATTGGCGGCAATGAGGTAGTCGTCCGTTTTGTCCAGAATGAAGTCGCGCGGCGTGCGTCCCCGACTCTGTTCAATGCCCACGGGTGTTAGCGCGCCGGTCTCTTCATTCACGGCAAAGGCGGCGATGCTGTTCTCCTCAATCCGATTGGAAACGTAGAGAAAGCGTCCGTCCCGCGTCAGGCGAATGGCTGCGGCCAAGGCTTCGCCGCTGAAATCGTCCGGCAGCGTAGAGTGGGTCTCCACCGGGGTAAGCCTACCATCCTCATGGGCATAAACCGTCACCGTTGAGTTGAGTTCATTGGCCACGAAGAGGAAGCGATTGTTGGGATGCACGACGCAGTGCCTGGGTCCGGCGCCCGGAACTGCTTTGCCCGGCGGCCGGGGCGCCAGCGCGCCGGTGGCGCTGTCGAAGGCGTAAACCAGGATCTGATCCAGCCCCAAATCGGGGACGAAGAGGTAATCGCCCTGCCGATCCAGGGCGCAGGCGTGGGGGTGGGGCGCTTCCTGACGCCGCGGATTGGGGCCCGATCCTTCATGCGTCACGGTATGGGCGACCGGTCCAAGCCGGCCATCCTCGGTGATGGGATAGACCGAAACACTGCCGCCCATGTAGTAGGCCGTGAAGAGCCAGTGCTCTGCCGGATCGATGAGCAGGTGACAACCGGCGCTGCCCATGGCCGGCCGGCGGTTCAACAGCGTCAGGCCGCCATCCGGATCGATGGCGTAGGCGATGACCTGCGGCTCTTTCGCCAGATCGCACTCTTCCACGGCGTAGAGGCGTCCCTTGAAGGGCGCAAATGCCAGATAGGATGGATTGCGGAGTTCGGCCGCAACGGTGTCGCCTTGCAGCATACCGGTTGCGGGGTCGTAGTCCAGCCGGTAGATGCCGGCGCCGTGGCCGTCCACATGGCCGAGTTTGGTGGTGTAGGTCCCCACATAGAGTCTCTGTGCACACATGGCGAATCCTCCGTGAACAGTGAAAATGCGTTGCGTCGCCTGAGCCTGCTGCAATTATCCGTAGCCTTCGACAAGCTCAGGCTGCGCGGTTGGCCTGCGTGTTCAAACCGCGCAGGCAAGACGCATCAGGTCGAACTTGCATCGACTTCCGACACGACCACCTCTTCCCGCAGCGCAGCGAGCTTCTCCGCCGGCGGGAGCCCGGAGCCGACGAAGGTGATGGCCCCGGCGGCAAAGGCCGTGCCCAGCGCCAGGCAGTCGCCTGAACTCATGCCCTGATAGAGACCGGCGATCAGGCCGCTGACCATGGCGTCACCCGCGCCGACGGTACTCTTGACCGCGACTTTGGGCGGCCGGGCATGGAGCACGATCCCGTCTGCGACCAGCAGTGCGCCTGCTTCCCCCATGGAGACGACGACGGTGTCGATGCCGTAGCGCTCGCGCCAGCGTTGGGCTTCGGCAATCGCTGCGTCCCGATCCGGCAGCTTCGAGCCCAGCAGCGCTTCCATTTCGTGGATGTTGGGCTTCACCAGCGTGGGGCCCGCTACCAGGGCCGCTTCCAGGGCCGGACCGCTTTTATCCA
>CAYZLP010000470.1:0-4647 GCA_964478635.1 uncultured Caldilineaceae bacterium | reverse complement strand
GCACCCCCTGCTCTCAGACTACGGTCGACATTTCGTACACATGACCGAATTTTCGGATAGGCTCTTTTAGTGTACGGTGGCTTCGCCGACGCCACTGGGCAGACGCACGCTCTCGACCATTTCCTGAATTTCCTGGGGCGGCGGTGCCGTCATGCGCGAGACGACGAAGGCAATCACCAGGTTCAGCACCATGCCGATGGCGCCGATGCCCTCGGCGCTGATGCCGAAGAAATCCGGGACAATGGGCGTGGGCGTACCAAAGATGGCGTCGGACTTCATGAGCAGCACCATGATTAATGTGAAGCCGAAGCCGACGACGAGCCCGGATACGGCGCCCGTGCTGTTGGTACGCTTGTCGAAGATACCCAGCAGAATGGGCGGGAAGTTGCTGGCTGCGGCCAAACCAAAGGCAATGGCCACCACCTGACCCACAAAGCCGGGCGGGTTGATCCCGAAGTAGACGGCTACCAGAATCGCCAGGAGGATCATGGCGCGGCCGGCAATCAGGCGCTGCTGCTCTGTTGCCCCGGGTCGAATCACGCGGTAGTAGATGTCATGGGACAGCGCGCTCGACATGGCCAGGAGCAACCCGGATGCGGTTGAGAGGGCCGCAGCAAGGCCGCCGGCCGCCACCAGCGCGATGACGAAGGGCGCCAGCTGGGCGATTTCCGGATTGGCCAGCACGATGATGTCCCGGTCGAAATAGGCTTCGTTGACGCTATCCGTGGGCGATTTGAAATCGGTGCCATTGAAGGCTGTACCTGGTCCCAAGAAGATCTGGCCGTCGCCGTCCTTGTCCACGAAGGCGAGGAGACCGGTCTGCTGCCAGCTGGTCGCCCAGCTGACCGGCGTGCCGTCTGGATACTCGAGTTCGTAGATATCCTGCTTCTCTCCCGGAATCACGTTGGCGATAACCGCTTCGTCCAGGGTCTGAAAGAGATTGAAGCGTGCGAAGGCCGCGATGGCCGGCGCCGTCGTGTAGAGAATGGCGATGAAGAGCAGGGCCCAACCGGCGGAATAGCGGGCGGCCCGCACGTTCGGCACCGTGTAGAAGCGGGTGATGACGTGGGGCAGGCCGGCCGTGCCGAACATGAGCGCCACGGTCACGCAGAAGACGTCCAACATGGGTTTGCTCTGGAACGGCTGGGTGTATTCCACTGCGAAATCGTGGGAGAGTTGGGCCATGTTCAGCTTGGGAATAATGTCGCCGAAAGTGAAGGCCAACTGGGGAATCGGAATGCCGGTGATGACGATACCGATGGCGACGGCCGGAATCAGGTAGGCGACAATCAAGATACAGTATTGGGCCACCTGGGTCCAGGTAATGCCTTTCATACCGCCGAGGACGGCGAAGAAGGCCACAATGACGGCGCCGATGATGACGCCCGTGTTGATGGGCACGCCGAGAAAGCGGCTGAAGACGATGCCCACACCGCGCATCTGACCGGCCACGTAGGTGAGGGACACGATGATCGTGGCCACGGCTGCGAGCACACGGGCGAACTGGCTGTAATAGCGGTCGCCCACGAAGTCGGGCACGGTGTACTTGCCGAACTTGCGCAGATAGGGCGCAAGCAGAAGCGCCAGCAGCACGTAGCCGCCCGTCCAGCCCATGAGATAGATGGCTCCATCATAACCCAGGAAGGAAATAAGGCCGGCCATGGAGATAAATGATGCGGCGGACATCCAGTCTGCGGCGGTGGCGGCGCCATTGGCGATTGCGGGCACGCCCTGGCCGGCGACGTAGAAGCCCTTGGTGTCGCGCACGCGGTTCGAATAGCCGATGTAGAGGTATATGGCAAAGGTGATGCCAACGATAATGTAGGTCCAAAGAGTTACAGCATCCATTGTCAACGTCTCCTCTGGTTAGACCCGGGGGCCTCTTAATCGGCAAGTCCGAATTCGCGATCGATGCGGTCCATCACCCAGCAGTAGGTGAAGATTAGCAGCACGAAGATGATGATCGATCCTTGCTGTGCGAACCAGAAGCTCAAGGGCAACTGGCCTAGCTTGATGTTGTAGAGCGGTTGAGCCAGGAAAATGGCGGCCACAATCGACACGAGCGCCCAGATGATCAGCAGAACCGTGATCAAGTTGACGTTCTTTTTCCAGTAAGCCTGCGCTTGTTCTGGAGTCAGGATTTTTTCTTCTGCCATGTGAACTCGTCCTCCTTGTGTGCAGGGAAAAATGTATGCATTGTCGATTGTCAGTTGTCCATTGTCCATAGTCAATTGTCGCTGAGATGGTCGCCCCACAATTGACCATCGGCAATTGACCATCAACAATTGACAATCAGCAATCGTCAATCCTCCAACGTACTCAGATCACCCGGATCTTCGCCCATCTCCTGGGCCTTGAGCAGCCGCCGCACGATCTTGCCGCTGCGCGTTTTGGGGAGCTTCTCGATGAATTCGACGCCGCCGGGCGTGGCAATCGGTCCGAGTTCCCGCCGGACGTGGTCGACGATGCTACGGCGGACGTCTTCACTCGCTTCTTGATCCAGCGCCAGGACGATGAAGGCCTTGATCGATTCACCTTTCACCGGGTCGGGGACGCCGATGACGGCCGATTCGGCCACTGCCGGATGGGTGATCAGGGCCGATTCCACGTCCGCGGTGCCGATACGATGGCCGGCCACGTTCAGCACATCGTCGCTGCGGCCCAGGACGGTGATATAGCCATCCTGATCCCAGCTGGCCACGTCCCCTGCGGCATAGACATCAGGGATTTCGTTCCAGTATTGTTCGTAGCGGGCCGCGTCGTTCCAGATGGTGCGCATCATGTGGGGGAAAGGCCGTTTCAGGGCCAGGAGCCCGCCCTTGCCCTTGGGCACTTCGGCCCCGGTCTCATCAACCACGACGGCCTCAACGCCCGGGAGCGGAATACCGGCCGAGCCGGGGATGGCGCGCTTGGTGATGGGTGTGGCGATGGTCGGCCCGCCCAGTTCCGTCTGCCACCAGTTGTCGGTCACATAACCGCGCTTGCCGCCGTCGAGGAGATGCTCCATGGCCCAGCGCATGGCTTCCGGGTTGAGGGGTTCACCGGCGACCGCGACCTGGCGCAGGGTGGAGATGTCATGTTGCTTCACATACTCGGGGCCGAACTTCATGAACATGCGCACTGCCGTCGGCGCGGTGAACATGACGTTGACGCCATATTTCTCCACGCATGCCCAGAAGACGCCGGGATCAGGGTAGTCCGGGGCGCCTTCCCGGAAGACCGAGGTGACGCCTTCCACCAGCGGTGCGTAGACGATGTAGCTGTGGCCGACGACCCAGCCGATATCCGAAGTCGCCCAAAAGACGTCGTTGTCTTTGACGTCGTAGAAGGTCCGCAGGTGGTAGGCCGTACCGACCATATACCCGCCGTGGACATGGACGACGCCTTTGGGCTTGCCGGTGGAGCCGGAGGTGTAAAGAATATAGAGGGGATGCTCCGAATCCACCGGTTCAGGGGCAGCGTCTGGCGCGCTTTGAGCCATTAACGTTTCAAAGTCGACCTCGTGGGGGCGGAGATCGGCTTTTTGGCCGCGCTGGTACCAGATGACGTGGCGCAGGGGCAGGTCTTCTACGGCCTGATCGACGATGCTCTTCAGGTCGACGGCCTTGCCCCGGCGCATGCCGATGTTGCCGGCGATGACGACCTTGGCGCCGGCATCCTCAATACGATCGCGCAATGCACCCACGCCCATGCCGGCATAGACCACCGAATGGATGGCGCCGATCCGCGCGCAGGCGAGCATGGCAATCACACCCTCCAACGTCAGGGGCATGTAGATGACGACGGTATCGCCTTTTTCTACGCCAAGCGTTTTCAGACCGGAGGCGAACTTCGAGACGAGGCGCCGCAGTTCAAAATAGGTTACCTTGCGTTCGCTGCCGTCTTCTGCGATCCAGATGAGGGCCAGACGGTTGCGGTTGGGACCGTCGGCATGACGATCCAGTGCGTTGAGGGTGATGTTGGTTTCGCCGCCCACAAACCAGCGATGGTTGGGGTATTCCAGTTCCACCACTTTGTCCCAGGGCTTGAACCACTCGTAGCGGGCGGCCCACTCACCCCAGAATGCCTCCGGATCGGCGATGCTGCGTGCGTATTCAGCGTCGAAATCCTTGAGTGTCGCCTGATCAATCAGCGACGCAGGCGCTTCGAAGACTTCTTCGTGTTGCAGGATCTGTTCGAGCATCAGACACATCCTTTCCAATGCGGAGTGGGGAGTGCGGAATGCCGAGCGCTCAAAGCGCATATGCCTCTAACCGGTCAACCGCGCTGGTGCCAGACGGGGCGAACCGCAGCAACCGGATCGTCACTCGGCATTCCACATGCCGCACTAATTTTCCAGCGTGCTCGTGTCGCCCAGCGGATTGCCCAGGACTTGAGCCTTGAGCAGACGGCGCATGATCTTGCCACTGCGGGTCTTGGGCAAGGAGTCCACAAACTCGATAACCGCGGGCATGGCGATGGGGCCTACCTCGTGGCGTACATGTTGCTTCAACTCCGCGGCCAATTCATCGCTGCCGACTGTGCCGGCATTCAAAATGCAGAAGGCGTGAATCACGTTGCCCTTCAGTTCATCCGGAACGCCGATGCAAGCAGCTTCGGCCACATTCTTATGGCTGACCAGGGCGCTTTCCACCTCGGCCGTGCCCA
>CAYZLP010000469.1:0-4653 GCA_964478635.1 uncultured Caldilineaceae bacterium | reverse complement strand
TGGCGCGAGCAGCCCAATCCGCCCGGGACTACGAACAGGCCATCCCGCTCTGGGGCAAGGCCATTCAGTCCGCGCCGCGGCAGCGTGAGTTCTGGCAATCTATGCGCTCGGGACTGATTCTCGGCCCCGATCTTGGCCAAGTGGCCTCGGGGGACGCGGTTCTGACGCTGCTGCTCGGTGCGTTCGAGCAGGACGAGGCGGATGCGCTCCTGGAGATCGCCCGGATCGATCTGGCGCAGAATGTCTTTGGTCTGGCTGCCGCTGCGCTGGAGCGCGCCTTGACCTTTGCGCCTGACAATAGCGACGTCTATGCCCTGCTGGCGGAGACCTATGCCCGCTGGGGCGTCCGCTGGAATCAGAACCAGCGCCATGTCCAGGCGGCAGAGATGGTGGAGCGGGCCGCGGCGGCCGGCATCGAGCGCGGGGACATCTATTTCCACGCCGCGTCCGGTCTCTACGGGCTCGGAGACCGGGAAGGCGCGCTCACTGCCCTGGAGCAGGCCGGCGCGCTGGATCCGGGGCTTGCTGCGGAGCTGTCGGCAGTGGGCCGGCGCGCCCACGAAAACGGCGATTATGCCTTTGCCGCAGCCGTCCTGCAAGAGGCGCTGGGCCTGGACGATCCAGCGCCCTTAATACACTTTGACCTGGGGCTCGCCCGGACCGCGTTGGGCGAGGCCAATGCCGCCGCCGCGGCCTACGAAGCCGGCATCACTGCGGTCAATGCGCTGGCAGACGGCGACGAGCGTGCCCGCATTTTTGACCAAGGCGTGGACGATCTCCGAGGGCTCGACACCGATCCGGCCGGGATTGCACCGGACCTCATTGAACGACTCGAAACCGGTCGGGAGAGCGCAAATTGACCCGATCTCAGCTTCTGTTAGTCTTGTTTGCGAAATTTGGCATTCTCGCCTACCATGCAGCGGCGAACCCAGAAAATCCGGTGCAACCCAGAAGATGCTTCTATCGGCCATGACACCTGCTCTATCCTCTTTTGCCACGGGTCTCCTCATCGGTGGCGGCGCATCTCTGCTTGGCGCAATGCTCTCCTATTGGTTTGGGCTGCGTCAGATTGAAGGTCGCAGTGATGAGCATTCGGGCGCGCCCCTGGCCTATCTCTTTCTCGTCCCCCTGCTCCTCAGCTTTATCGGCGCCGTGGCCCTGGTTCTGGCATTCTTCAATGGTCAGCCCGTTGGCCTGGTGCTGCTGACGGGAATCGGCGTGGTGCTCGGCTTCACGCTGGTCTTTGCGCTCTTGCTCTTTGCCTACGTCCGCCGGGATGGCGCGGCCTAGCCGGGGCCTGCCCACAACGGCGTAAATATTGCACGGATACACACGGCATTCCACAGAGATCCACAGAGAAAAGCGATGAGAACCACAAAGTCACGCCGTGTTCCCCTAAGCATCTCTGTGATCCTCTGTGCCACCTCCGCGTTCTCTGTGTAACGTCTTTTTTGTTTCATGAACACGCTTGATCCAACAAGGAGGCCACAATGGCAGTTCGTAGCTCACACGCACGGTGGGAAGGCAATCTGAAGGATGGCAGCGGCAGCATGAAGTTGGGGAGCGGCTTCTTCGAAGGGCCGTTTACCTTTGCTTCCCGCTTCGAGAACGGCAAAGGCACCAATCCCGAGGAACTGATCGGCGCCGCCCATGCCGGGTGCTATTCCATGTTCCTTTCGGCCATCCTCAGCGCCGATGGCCATGTGCCCAATAGCGTCGAAACGACGGCCGCAGTTCACCTGGGCGACGGCCCGACCATCAATAAGATCGAACTGACCTGCCGGGCGGACGTTCCCGGCATCGATGCCGCGACCTTTGCCGATTACGCCCAGCGCGCCAAAGAGGGCTGCCCCGTCTCCAAGGCCCTGGCTGCGGTGGACGAGATTACGTTGGACGCCAGCCTGATCTAGATGGACCGCGGATCTCGCGGATTGGGGCGGATTCGATCGGATTTCTATCGAAGGGCAGCAGTTCCCGTTGGCTGAGCCTGTCGAAGTCGGCGGCAACTGCTGCCCTTCGATCTCAAGAAATCCGCGAATATCCGTCCAATCCGTTTCTTCTGCGGTCTATCAGCCGTGCAGCCGGAATGGCGATCGCTCGATTTCGCCAGGCCAGCGGCCATCGTGAATCAGGCCGGCAGCCAGGTAGCCCAGGGTGTCGGAACACTTGGCGCTGCTGCCGTTGCCGCCGGTGGCGACGAAGCTTCTTTCGCTGACGGCATCGATCGCGGGAAAGCCGCTGGGCGTGTAACAGATGATGCAGCGGCCCGTGGTCATGGAGAGGAACTCCGTCTCCGGCAGCATGGCCCGGAGCGCACGCGTCATGGCCGGCTTGCAGACGTCGCTGTCCCCGGTCCGGAACCACGTCTGCACCTCGGCCAGCGTCTCCGGCCAGCTGTCGGCGGCAGTGTTGCAGCCCATCTTCACGTAGTAGCGGCCGTCGGGATAGCGTACCGGCGGCGTCATGTAGATGTCGTTGATTTCCGGATCGTCGATCTGATAGGTCACGATCGGCATATCGACCAGTGCTGTCGCCGCCGCCGGGGTCACCTCGCCCAGAATGACGGTCTCCGTCTTCAACTTCAGAGGCAGCGACCGGGGCAGCAGGTTGTTGAAATTGGTGAAGGCGCCCGCAGCGACCAGCACGTTTTGTGCCTGCAAGCGATTTCCTTCCGCCGTCTGTACGTCTACTCCGTCGGCCTGTTCGGTGACCCGGACGACCGTCTCGCGGAAGATGGTGGCGCTCTGCTGTTGGGCCACGGCCAGCTGGGCCCGGAGCATGGCCCGGGGATTGATCATCCCGGCCGGCGCCGGTTCGTGCAGCACCTGGCATTCCGCCGGGAAATCCAGGGTCAGGAACTCGCCGCGCCACGCTCGATCCCCTGCCGGATAGAAAGTGTAGGGAATTTCCTCGGTAGCCGCAATTTTCCGGACTGCGGCAATCTTGGATTTTTCTTCAGGACTGGCCCCCACGTGCAGGCATCCCACCGGTCGGTAGAAGGGAACGCCGGACTTCTCCTCCAGTTCAGGGAACTGTTCGATCGCCCGTTTCGTCAGGCGTACCCAGATTCCGTTTTTGCTCAGCCGGCGGGCCAAACGCCCTTCATCGTAATGACTGGCATAGACCTGGGCATCGGTCTCCTTCCCTGCCGGCTCGGCCGCGCCGACGACGGCGACGCGGCGGCCATGGCCCGAGAGGTAGCGCGCCGCCGCACTGCCCATGAGGCCGGCGCCGACGATGATGGTGTCAAATTGTTTCATTATGCTCGCCACACACTCCTTTCTCCTATCGAATCGTTCACCCCGAGCGGGCAAGCACGGGGATAATGGTAATGCAGCAGCCTTCAGGCAGGGGTGATTTGATGATACTCTTTCGGTAGTCGTCGCGCAACCACTCTTTTACATCCCGCACTGGCCATAAATTCAAGGAGGAAATGGATGAATATTGCGATCATTGGCGCCGGTAATGTCGGCAGAGCATTGGGCATGCGCTGGGCCGAGGCCGGCCACACAATCACCTTTGGCACCCGGGATCCGGACGCTGAAAAGGCCCGGGAATTGGCGGCCCTGGCCGGCGTTACGGTTGCCACACAGGATGCCGCCGCCACTGGAGCTGAGGTCGTCGTTCTGGCCACGCCGTGGCCCGCAACGTTTGCGGTCGTCGAAGGGTTGGGCGATCTGGCCGGAAAAGTTCTGATTGATGCCACCAATCCCATCGCCCCCGGTCTTCAACTGGATGTGGGCCAATCAACTTCCGGGGCGGAAGAGATTGCCAAACGCGCGTCCGGCGCCCGGGTCGTAAAAGCCTTCAATACCACCGGCTACAACAACATGCTCGACCCTGTCTATGACGGCGATTCGACGACCATGTTCATCGCCGGCGATGACGCTGCGGCCAAGGGAGTGGTGACTGGGTTGGCCGAGGCGCTGGGCTTCGATGTGGCGGACGTCGGCGGCCTAAGCGCAGCTCGCTTTCTGGAACCCATGGCGCTTGCCTGGATCAGCCTCGCCATGTCCCAGGGCCGGGAGATCGCGTTCAAGCTGGTGCGGCGCTGATTGCAAGTTCGCAGGAAAGCGATCGAATTGCCGGAGTGACAGTCACGGGCAAAGCAAATTGGGGCTGACCAGACTCGTTTGTGCCAGTGACTGTCACTCCGGCAGGGGGTACCGCTTTCCAACGAAACTGCGTGTAGATTGGCGACGACGAACGTCTGTGCTACACTTGGCGCAGGTCCCTGAATTTCATGCCGCAGGTTTGCCCATGACGCGCCAGGAAGCCCCCAAAACCGACGAACTGCACGCGTCGCCGCCGATCTATACCATCGGCTATGGCGCGCGCAGCATCGACGACTTCGTCACAGTCCTGCGTGGCCTGGAGATCGCATACCTGCTCGACGTACGCAGCGCGCCCTACTCTCGCTTCAAGCCCGAATTTTCCAAGGCCGAACTCGAACAGCGCCTGGCCGCCGAGGGCATTCGCTATCTCTACGTGGGCGATGTGCTGGGCGGCCGGCCCGACGATCCGGCCTGCTATGTCGACGGCAAGGCTGACTACGCCGCCATTGCGGATACGCCGGCCTATCAGGCCGGAATCGAGCGCATCCGCACCGCATTTGACCAGCGCCTGCACATCGTCCTCATGTGTAGCGAGGGC
>CAYZLP010000468.1:0-4655 GCA_964478635.1 uncultured Caldilineaceae bacterium | reverse complement strand
CAATCGATGACCAAGGACTTCCTGACGACAACGTCGCCGTCGAGGTTCCAATAATCGGCGCCCTCAGCCGTCACGACGGCCATTTGACGACTCTCGAGGAAAGTAATCTCCCGGGTGTGCCCTAGCATAGCGGGAATATCGCTGGCGATATACATTTCGTGGCTGCCCTGCCCCACGGCAACGCCCCCCGCATTTCCCAAGCGCGCGGCGATCAAGCGATCGGGCCACTCTCTGCTTAGGACCACGACGGCGCTGGGTCCCCGCAAGTCGTTCAAGGCGCGGCGAACGGCGGCCATAAGATCGCGGCCGCAGCCATTATGGTAATACTGGTCGATGAGATGAACGATCACTTCCGTGTCGGTGTCGCTGACGAAGGTATATCCGTCACGCTCCAACGAGATTCGCAAGTCGAAAAAGTTCTCGACGATGCCGTTCTGAACGACGACGAGGTCGCCGTCTGAAGACGCATGAGGATGCGCGTTCCGCCGGCTGGGTGGGCCGTGGGTCGCCCAACGTGTATGACCGACCCCGATCGATCCGCTGACCGGTTCCCGTTCGACCATCTCCACAAGCCTGCTGAGCTTGCCCTCCTCGCGCCGAACTGCAATGCGACCGTCCGGATCGATGACGGCTAAACCGGCCGAATCATAACCACGGTACTCCAGCTGACGTAAGCCCTGCAAGACGATGGGCGCGGCGTTCTGCGCGCCGATATATCCAACGATACCGCACATGAGGCTGCCTCCATGGCGTTTTCGGAATTCTGGCTGACTTTGGCGCTGTCGATTCCGACGACGAATCGGCATGCAGGAACGGACGACCGGTACTGTGGGCGACCGTCAGCACGTCTCCCGCTTTCGTTTACAGACGCGCAAGAATGCGGACCGATTCGTTTCCACTGCTTGACGCCTTTGTCCCAACCGTTACCGGCCGGCTTTCAACGCCTGCTTGTCCATGAAGGTATTTGGGGAAAGATCTAACCGAGACGGAAGGTCGTCTCGGTTCAGGTCGGTGGAAGCGACCTGGGGGCATCCGCTGATAACTCGATTTTCCCGCAGCGCTGCAATCTGCCTGCTCCGGTTAGTCCGATCTGAGGATCGGAAACCCCTTCCTCGTCACCCGGCAGCCAAGCTTGTTCGCTGCCTTGGGCCATGCGCTTTCTTCCCCGAACTGTCCGTCTCCTCGATAGCTCCTCCTTTCCTCCCGTAACCCCCTACGGCTCCAACAAACCGCGCAGGCAACGTCTGATTTCTCGATGCGGCGCACCAATTCCCTGCACCTGCCGATAGTTTAGGGCGATTCCGCGCTGCCGTCAAGCGACTGCCCACTCATCCGATAAGGCCCACGCACGAAAACACCTGCCCCGTACGTCCCCGGCACGCACCAGCAGTACTCTGGTGCGGAAGCTGATTCTGGCGCGTGCCGGGGACCGATATTATTCTGGGCTGGCCTAAGTTTCGTTGCAATAACCGCCCGGGCTCTGTGCATGAATGTACATTTCCTACATACGGCGCGGTTTTGGACCTGCCATAGTCCACTACACGTTTGACCTGCGCCCAACAGATGAGCAAGTCAAAATTCACCATAGGTCGGTAAACGGAGATTATGAGTACTTCAGAGAATCTAGATCCTGCAATGATGGAAGAAACCGTGGCCGCAAATCAGACGGACACGGCCGAGCATGAGCCGCATGAAGTCCCGGAAATGGACGTGCCGGACAACGGCGCCGGTGACGCGACTGATCTATCCTCATTTGCGGCGTTACTGGACCAATATGAATTCAACGTGCCCAGGCGTGGCGATATTTTGACCGGCGAAGTGCTCAGCGCTTTCGACAATGCGATCGTTTTGGATGTAGGCGCCAAGCGTGACGCAATCGTCCCGTCCAGCGATCTTGCCCGACTTGACAATGAGTGGCTCGCCAAAATTCAGGTCGGTGACGAGCTGCCCGTATATGTTGTGGGCACACCCCAAGATGAAGAAGAACTGGTAGTGTCGTTGGCCCGAGGTCTGGAATCCCTGGACTGGAATCAGGCAGAAGTCGACATGGAGACCGGTGTCATTATGGAACTGCCGGTCGTCAACCTGAATCGGGGTGGCATATTGGTTCAGTACCGGCAACTCCGGGGATTCGTACCCAATTCCCACGTTTCGAGCCTGCGCTACATCCGCAACACTGAGGAACGCGATCGCCTCAAGCAAGAGCTGGAAGGTGAAACCCTGCCGCTTAAAATCATCGAGGTTGATCGTGAGCGACGCCGCCTGGTCATGTCCGCGCTGGAAGCCGAGCAAGAACGGCGCAAGGAGCGGCTAAACGAGCTGACGGAGGGCGAAATCGTACGTGGCGTAGTGGAAAATCTGACCGACTTCGGCGCCTTCGTCAATCTGGGCGGCGTAAGCGGTTTGATCCACGTATCAAAGCTCGACTGGCGGCGCGTGAACCATCCATCGGAAGTGCTCCAGGCAGGCGATGAAGTGGAAGTCCTCATCGAGCAGGTCGACACGGAGCGCGAGCGCATCAGTCTGAATCGACAGGCAGTCCTGCCCAATCCCTGGGAAATGGCGTCTGACACCTACAATGTTGGCGATGAACTCGAAGGCGTTGTCACCAATGTGGTCGACTTCGGCGCATTTGTGCGCGTGCCAGCCGGGGTGGAAGGCCTGGTCCATGTCAGCGAGATGCCCACATTCGTGACCGACAAACCTTCGGAAATCGTGCAGCGTGGCGAAACTGTCAAAGTGCGCGTGCTCAGTATCGATCCCCGGCGCGAACGGCTGGCGCTGAGCATGATCCCTGCGGAACCCGAGGTAGAACTCACTTGGGACGTAGCGGATGAGACGGTAGATGAGGATACGGCGGATCCGGCTGGAGCGGAATTCGATTCGGTCGAAAGCGTCCCGGAAGAAATGGAGTAGCGGCTTCGCCGTACTGCGTCGGCAATGCGAGTAATGAAAAAGAGGGGCGGTACGCAGTTTTGCGTACCGCCCCTCTTTTTCGCGTCCTGCCCCCCTAGCCGTACACGACGCCGTCACCGACGGCCAGGCTGGAACGACTCAATACGTTGGCCATGGCGCCGAGTGCGGTCTCCACATCGTCCGCGCTCACTTCATAGTGGGTCACGGCACGGAGCCTTCGGGGACCGGTGGCGATGACCCGGATTCCTTCCTGCGCGAGCGCGGTCGCCAGATCCAGCGCGGTGACATCCGGACGGGTCAGGTCGAAATAGACAAGGTTGGTCTGTACGGACGGCAGGTCTACCGAAATGCCGTCCAGTTCATTCAGGCCATGAGCCAGCCGCTGTGCGTTGGCGTGATCCTCGGCCAGCCGGTCGATCATCTCGGTCAGGGCAACGATCCCGGCGGCGGCGATCACGCCTGCCTGGCGCATGCCGCCGCCAACCTGCTTGCGCATGCGCCGCGCGCGCCGGATGAATCCTGCATCGCCCGCCACGACCGACCCCACCGGCGCGGCCAGCCCCTTGCTCAGGCAGGCACTTACGGAGTCGGCATTACGCAAGAGTCGTGCGGGAGACACGCCCAGCGCGACTGCGGCATTCCAGATGCGGGCACCATCCACATGGAGTTGCAGCCCCCGCTCGTGAGCCAGATCGCCCACGGCATCCATATAGCCAGTGGGCAAGACGGTGCCGCCACGGCGATTGTGGGTATTCTCTACGGCAATCAGACGCGTCACGGGGAAATGCTCATCATCCCCCCGAATGGCCGCGCGGATGACATCCAGATCGAGCGAACCATCCGCCAAATTCGGCACGATTCGCGGATGGACGCCCCCCACGGCAGCCGAACCGCCCTGTTCGTAATAGAAGATGTGGGCATTGTCTCCCAGAATCATCTCATCGCCTCGCCCACAGTGACTGAGCACGGAAATCAGATTCCCCATGGTGCCGCTCGGCACATAGACGGCGGCTTCTTTGCCCAGAATTTCGGCAGCCAGCGCCTCCAAACGGTTAACGGTCGGATCTTCACCATAGACGTCGTCTCCGACCTCCGCCCGGGCCATGGCCTCGCGCATTTCCGGCGTCGGGCGCGTCACAGTGTCGCTGCGCAAATCGATAGCGGGTTGGCTTGCCATGTTCGTTCTCCCGTTGAAAGATGCAATTGTCCTGAGATTAGGCCGGCACGCGCGCCAGATACGCCTCCATGGCGGCAAAGAGGCGGTCCATATCGGCATCATCCACTTCGCCCATGTGACCGATCCGGAAGGCCTTGCCCTTGAAATCGCCATAGCCATTGGAGATCTTCATATTGTGCTCGCCCAAGAACCGATTGAGGTCGGGAATATCAATACCCCGGCTGTTGCCCACCGTCGTGACCGTGGGGGAGCGGTAGCCTTCCTCGGCCATGAGGGCAAAGCCGTGATCTGTTGCCCACTGCCAGGAGCGTTCGGCGCACCGGGCGTGGCGGGCAAAGCGCGCGTCCACGCCTTCCTCAAAAATGATGTCCAGTTGCAGACTGAGCGCGTTCATGAGCGAAATCGCCGGCGTGGCCGGGGTCGTATTCTTGACAAGATACTTCTCGAGATTCAGAAAGTCGAAGTACCAACCCCGCCCTTCGACCGATGCCGCCTTCTCCAGGAGCCGGTCGCTCACTGCGGCAAAGGCCAGACCCGGGGGCAAAGCCAGGGCCTTCTGGGA
>CAYZLP010000467.1:2040-4665 GCA_964478635.1 uncultured Caldilineaceae bacterium | reverse complement strand
GCAAATTCCTGGTCTACGCGCCGGACGATCAGCAGGGCTTTCCTGCCGGTTTCGGCCAGGACGGGCTGCTCTTCACCGACGACGATCCCATTGTGGGCCTGCCGCCGGGCTATACCATCGTCGACCTGGATAGTGAGCCGTTCACCTTCGACCGGACGCGCAATCCGGTGATCGACTTGATCGAGCCGGAAGGTTCGGCCCTGGTCGATTACTCCGATCTCACTTATGCCGGGGCCTTCAACAGCCTGATCGATCAATTGGCCAATGAATATGCCTTTACCGAATACAAGGGTCTCGACTGGGAAGCCCTCCGCAGCGAGTTTCTGCCCCGCTTTGAAGAGGCCGATGCCAATGGGGACCGCCTGGCCTACCGGCGCGCGCTGCGCGACTTTTCCTGGCAGATTCCCGACGGCCACGTGAGCGGACCCACGGTCATCGAGGATTTCCAGACGGAGACGGCCGGCGGTCTTGGCATGGCCATCCGTGATGTGGATGACGGCCGGGTTATCGTCAACTATCTGCTGCCTGATGGGCCGGCCTGGGAGGCCGGGATCGAACTTGGGGCCGAGATCGTGGCGCTTGACGACATGCCCATTGACGAAGCGGTGGAGGCGGCCGTAGCCTACTCCGCACCCTTCAGCACCGATCACGTGCGCCGGCTGCAGAAGCTGCGCTACGCAATCCGCTATCCCTTGGGAACCGAGGTGGCGGTGACCTACCGGAATCCCGACGCCACGGAAACGACAACCGCCACGCTGGCCGTGATTTCCGAATCCGAGAGTTTCCGCTTCTCGTCGTTTGCCAGTGGCCTCACCGGTTTCGAACAGCCGGTAGAGTATCGCTACCTGGATGATCTGGGACTGGGCTATGCGAAGATCTATAGCTTTTCCGACAACGACTTACTCACGATTCAATTGTGGGAGCGCATGATCCGTTCCCTGAATGATGCCGGCGTCCCGGGCTTGATCATAGACATGCGCCAGAACGGCGGAGGCAGCGGTTTCCTGGCCGATCAGATGGCGGCCTACTTCTTCGATGAGCCCTTCGAGTTGGGCAATACCGGTCTTTACGACGAAAGCCTGGACGAATTCTTCTTCGACGAGCGCACCATCGACCGCTTCTACCTGCCGGCCGAAGACCTGCGCTATCGCGGGGAGGTAGCCGTATTGATCGGCCCCAACTGTAACAGCGCCTGCGAATTTTTCGCCTACGACATGACCATCGATGACCGGGCGGCCATTGTCGGTCAATATCCCACCGGCGGCCTGGGCGGTAGCATCGACCGCGTGCTCATGCCCGATGGCGAGTTCTTCACCTTCACCGCCGGCCGCGCGGTCGATATGAACGGCGAGATCCACATTGAGGGTGTCGGCGTTCCACCCACGGTACGCGTGCCCGTGACCGAAGAGACGCTTTTCAGCCAGGGTGATCCGATCCTGGAGTCGGCTGCGGCCTATCTCACCAATGCGACGACGGTCGAGGCTGTCGATGCGGGCGCCGTCAGCATCGGTGAAAGCGTCGACGGCGAATTGAGTGCGGGCAGCCGCGTGCGCTATACGCTGGATGTGTCGGAAGGCGATGTCATCGACATTCTGGTTGCCGGCGAAAGCCCCGAACTGGACACCGTGTTGCGCGTCTATGATGTGGATGACAACCTGTTGTTGGCCAATGATGACCTGACAGAGGGGCGCGCCGACGCAGGCTTTGTCGAATTGGCCATTCCCGTCGATCTGACCCTGGTGCTCGAGGCCGGCTCCATCGATGACGCGAGCGACGGCGCTTTTACGCTCAGCGTGGCGGCAACCAATCCCGCGACCTCAGCCGCAGATGAGGCTACGGACACGGCAGAAGCCAGCGAAGAAGCCGCCGAGCCCATCGCCCGGGCCTCCGTCCGGACCGGCGGCTGGCCTCTGACTGTGCACACGGAGCCGAACACGACCGCCAAGCAGATCGGCTTCCTGGACAACGAAACCCCGATCGATATTCTGGAAATCAGCGAAGACGGTCGCTGGATCCGGATCGGGGCCGGCGCTTTGCCGAACGCGGGCTGGGTGCAGGCGCGGTATACGGATTTTGAGGGATAGACGGTTCTGGGGTTGTTGGGAGTGGCGTTACAGGTTGTGCTAGGGGGTGCAACAAGAAGACCCAACGGCCCACACCCCCTATAACCCCATTCCCCTACCGCCCAACTGGAATGACGAGATCGTACGCAAAATCCGTCAGGTTGATCTTCTCACCCGCTTCAGAGAAGGCAATGGTGTCTTCGATGCGAACGCCAAAACCCCGGTCGGGATAATAGAGTCCCGGCTCGATGCTGACGACGTGGCCCGGGGCAAGCAGCGTCGTGTTGCCGGCCGCATGGCTGAGCCGGGGCTGCTCGTGGACATCGAGGCCGACGCCATGGCCCAGACTGTGGACGTACCCTTCGTGGAGGCCCGGCGTGCCGCATGAGGTGGCATGTCCCTTGCTTTCGAAGTATTCGCAAGTCATGAGTTGGAGGTCACGGCAGGGCACGCCCACGGCTGCAACGGCCATCACCCGGTCAAAGATTTCCTTGCATTCATCCCAGGCGGCTTGCACTTCGTCAGGCGCATAGCCAAGACACCACGTTCGGGTCATATCGTG